>NZ_MPRL01000009.1:0-70074 GCF_002020875.1 Solemya pervernicosa gill symbiont
GGGGCGCCGTAGGCATAAACGGTCGCGTTAAGTATTTGCCGCTTGCTTGGGCTTGGATGCCCAAAACAAGCTTCCGCAAAAATAGCGACTCCCCGGTTAGAATATGGGACTCATTCATTGAGAAGAACAAAGGTATCCCTACTTTATCGAAAAACCAAGAATCTCAGAGCAATTCAGTTGCTTCTTGGACATAAAAGTCTTGAAAGTACAGTCAAGTATCTTGGTATAGAAGTAGACGATGCTCTAGAAATGTCTGAGAACATGGAAATCTAGCAAAATATGGCTGGCATTTAATGTCAGCCTTAGTGAACATAATAAGGCGTATCCATTGGAAAAAGAAAAAATTAAATCGTTATTTAATTTAGGTGAAGCCAAACGATCTAAAGATTGGCCTGATTACCTACTTTCGCTGACCGCCATGGATAGCGAAGCGAAGGCGGTTAGTCCGCGATAGTCGACGCCGTCTGCCTATTCGTAGTTGAGAGCGAGAGCGAACGACGAACGGTCGCGTTAAGTTTTTGCTGTTTGCTTGGGCTTGGATGCCCAAAACAAACTCTCGCAAAAATAGCGACTCCCCTAATGGGCTGTCTGATATTGATGTGCCAGAACTAATTAATTTGGTACTCAATAAAGATTTACAAAACGCTAGTGGCAAAAGTAACGATGTGTGGGGCCCTTTGCATAGTTGGCGGGCATTAGGTCAAATTGGTAGTCCCGATGCTGTTGAGCCATTGCTTTCGATGTTTGATTATTTGGAAAATGATGATTGGGCACTAGAAGAGTTACCTATTGTGATGGGTATGCTTGGCGAAGCCTCTCTAAATGCCTTATCAGAATATTTAAGGCAAGCAACTCATAAAGAATTTGCTCGGGCTATGGCTGCTGATGGAATTAAAGAAGTTGCCATGAAGCACTCAGATTCGAGAGAGCAATCTGTCAGTATCTTGATTGATTATTTAAAAGAACCAGATTCAGAGGCTCGCCTCCTAAATGCCATGGTAGTAAGCTCTTTGATTGATCTTGACGCAAAAGAAGCAATCGGAACTATTCGGGGTATATATGAAGCAGGACTTGCTGACCTTGTGCATTGTGGTGATATTGAAGATGTTGAGCTTGAGTTAGGCCTAAGAGAAAGCCGTTCAACCCCAAGACCGGATCTTTTTTCACCACAAACTGAATATACGCCTGTAATATCTCATGAAAGTAATAAAACTAAAATAGGTCGAAATGATCAATGCCCGTGTGGAAGTGGCAAAAAATATAAAAAATGTTGTCTTCATTGAAATAAAGATATTTATATAAAATTTGTATAACGGTAAAATTGAGTGATGAGCGAAAATCAACAGTTAGAAGTATCACCTTTATCGCAGACCATCTCCAGCGGAGGTCGTACTGTTAATGTCGAAATTTATAGATTTGAAGGTGAGTCCTCATGGGTTCTTGAGGTAGAAGATGAATTTAATAATTCAACTGTTTGGGACGACACTTTTGAAAATGATTCAGCAGCCCTAACTGAGGTTAAGAAAACAATTTTAGCTGAAGGAATAGATTCATTGATTGGACCAAAGGATGGGAGAGGTGAATGGAAAAATGAGAGCTAAAGAGGCTCTTTATGCTGAAAAGTGGTAGTTAAGAATTAAAGTCTTTGGTCAGCTGTTGGCAATAAGCGGACATTGACTAGTCAAACCTTCTACCAGGTATCAATTAGCTAATAGATGATTTTAATCAAGCGACAAGTTCAGACTTAAGTACGGCCAAGAAGGTTTTCAAGTTCTGAAATCAGAATAGGCATAATTCGAGTAACACCAAAGTCGCTCAGATGATCATCATCAGTGTATAACGCCTTTAGCCCATCTGCCACATCACACTGTGATTGATCACAAAGCAATTCATGGGGATAGACCACACTTACTCCTGATTTACTTTCAAACTCTTTCATTGCGGCGATAACTTGTGATTGGCGTTGATCAAACTGCGAACGCGATACTAACGGCATCTTTAAATCCAGGTGATATGTCCGTGTGAGCATATTTGGTACATCAAATTCAATTTCAGGTGTTGGCCCGATAATCAATACTTTTGCACCTGTTTCCCTAATCTGCGCGACTGTGCGATGTAGAGCCGCCTTAAATGTAATTGGTTTGCCATCATTTAAATAATCAAACAAATCTTTACTCAAGAGAGAGTTATCTCCTGGAGATGGTACTGATGAAGCAAGTGATGCCCAGCGCGCTGCCAATATTATCGTTTTAGCAGCCCCTTGTTGTAACTGCGTAGAAAGGTAGTCTACTAGTTCCGAGCATTGCTTGCGATTTTTTGCTTTACTAGTAAACACCCCGAATAGTGGTTGGCAATCAGCCATTCCATAGTAAGTACTGGAGAGATTTATATCATGAGAATTTTTACTTAGCAGCTTGTAGTACATCCTCGCGTGAGAATCACCCCATAGTAAATAATCCACAGGTTCAGGCATATCATAATAGCTACAAATATTTGCTTTACGCAGGTGTTCAGTATTCGGTTTTTTTAAGCAGGTCAGATCATCCTTTTTTACTTGTCCAAGTAAAGCATTAACAGATAAAGCCTCTGGTTTTATACGAGAGGGTATTCCATTTGTTTGAATACCATAAATCGCTACCGAAAATATGCTAATGCCAGCTATAGAAAGATAAATTTTAACTTTGCTCCATGTGATTTGGCTTTGCTTCTGACGTAATGGTTGTTCTATGTACCTCCAACTTAATGTTGAAAGTATGATTGCAGTTAACAAAACCAATAACATTTCAGGGAGTTCAAGGTTACGTCCAAGGTAAAGGGTAGGAAATACGATTAAAGGCCAATGAAATAGATAAAGTGAGTAAGAAATTTTACCGATATATATCATCGGTTTTAATGTTAATAGTTTGTAAATTAAGCCATTGCTAGAAGACGTAGAGATTATTACAAGAGCGGTGGCAAATACAGGAATTAGTGCTGCAAAGCCAGGGAATAACGTTGTATCATCTAGAAAAACTACAGAAACAAAAATGCCGATTAAACCTAATCCACCAAATAACTTTTTAGTGGAAATGACTTCGAATTCCAATGTGATTCTGTTAGTGCCAGTAACCCTCCAATCGATATCTCCCAAAAACGTGCTATTGGCAAATAAAAGGCATCATGGAGTCCACCTCTATAATAGATCTCATACAGGTTGTAACTAAAGGTAAGTGCAATAACAATTAATAGGGTATTGCGAACACGGCTTAAAACACCAACCTTTTTCGGCTTTAAAAATAAAAGTGGTACTAGTAAATAAAACTGCTCTTCAACACCTAGTGACCATGTATGCAGAAGTGGTATTGTGTTTGCTGCTGCAGAAAAATAATTTCCAGCATTGTCGTTAAAATAAAAATTCGATACTGAAAAAAGTGCTGCAATAGCACTTTTTGACATTTCTATATATTCTTTTGGAGTTAAAATCCATAAACCTGCTACTAAACAAAGCAGAATAACCAAGATCAAAGGAGGTAGTGTTCGCCGAATACGTCTCTCGTAGAATAAGCGCACGGAAAATGTGTTTTCATTAAGTTCATTTAAAATTGAACGAAAAATCACATACCCTGAAATCACAAAAAACACATCTACGCCAACGTATCCGCCAGAGAATAGTTGTAAACCAAGATGGTGAAAAAAAACAGCCATAACAGCAATGGCGCGTAATCCATCAATTTCTTTTCGATAAGCAAGCATAAATAAACAATTCTTAAGTAATTAGAGCGAACTTCGGCAGATATTTAGGCTGAAGAGGTTTTAACAAACTAGTATATGGATTGATTATAGGGGGAATTTTCATTTAGCGAAATTTCATTGGAATACATTATCTTCGACATTTTGATTCCGGTTCTACCTCTCGTCATCGGCTGTTCAGCATTCTGGCCCTGAGTGACGGCAAAGATTTCAAAGCTGCCAGTCATAACTATCGAGCTATGTCGGCTAATTCCGATTTTCTTACCTAATTTTGAATCTGTTATTTCGTCAGCTGTATACACATAGCAGACATTGCCTTATTTTCAAATTGCTTCCGGATTTATAAATTCTCAGCTGTTATTAAGAAGCTCAATAGAGTCCGCTATCAACAAAATCAACTAGAGTAGAAGTCTGTAACATAGTGGAGTGGGCCTTATGCGTTAAAAGGGATGTTTTAGAACTTTAGTGTAGAAAATGGTGTAGTAAGTGTATTTATTTATCATTAACTAATTGATTTTAAAAGAGTTTAATGCCTATGTATCATTGGGGTGTGTTTGGGTTTTTCCGTGTTCTTGCTCATGAACAGTGTCTGATTATTGTTGGTGTGAGATGAGGCCATACTCTACCAAGTTGGTAGCGTTCAACATAGCGCCACGGCCATGCTGTCTTGAGGGTTATGGAAGGGTGTGTTGTGCAACCATAATCGAGTCAAATATTAGTGATTGATTAAATGGTTGTAGTTGTATCCATGCGCATATGTTGTGTTTGCTCCTAAATATTGGCCCAGTATATTGTGGTTTGAAGGTTTCTTCTTGCATCTGCCGAAATAGTCTGATAACTAGTGCACAGTTACTTCTGGAGGTACACAATGCTGGTTGATCAAAGTGAATTGGGTGAGAAGCGCGATTTCCTCCGTATGACGGTCGATTGTAAGGTCTCGTTTACCGAGCT
Organism: Solemya pervernicosa gill symbiont; assembly: GCF_002020875.1. Lineage (NCBI taxonomy): Bacteria > Pseudomonadati > Pseudomonadota > Gammaproteobacteria > Solemya pervernicosa gill symbiont. The sequence goes on from NZ_MPRL01000009.1 coordinate 4,681, forward strand.
TGAGTCGGGGACGAGTAGTGAAGGGCGGGCGCTTAATCTGAGTGGCCGGGGTGTGCTGTTCCGTTCCGATAAGGAGCTGAAACTCGGTTCGCAGCTCGATCTGCATGTAATCCCCGACGGCTCCGCAGTGCCGCCGCTCAATGCAAAGGTTGAGGTGGTTCGTGTTGAGATGATGGAAGCGGAAAAGAGCTACGAGATCGGTGCCCTGATTCTGGAGATGCGCTAGTCGCGTGCTGCAGAACTGCCTCCTTGGCCGGGTAATCACAGAGTGATTAATAAAACGGTCGAGACGGCGGCGGAGTTGCTCTCCGCGCGAGGTTTACGACTGGCTACGGCGGAGTCGTGTACCGGCGGTTGGGTCGCCAAGCTAATGACCGATCTGCCAGGTAGTACGGCCTGGTTTGAGCGCGGGTTTGTAACCTACAGTAATGAGGCCAAGCAGGAGATGCTTGGTGTGGCTGCTACGACACTAGAGCGGCACGGTGCCGTCAGTGAAGAGACGGTAGTCGAGATGGCAGAGGGGGCGTGTCGCAACAGTCACGCCGATGTGGCTCTCGCCATCAGTGGTATCGCCGGTCCCGGCGGTGCGGTTCCCGGAAAACCTGTCGGTACGGTCTGTTTTGCCTGGCTGGGTCGAGGGTGGACAACGGTAGTGCGCAGTATGCTATTTGAGGGTGATCGCGATGCGGTCAGGTCGCAGGCAGTAGAGCTGGCCCTGTCGGGGCTGATCGATGTGCTCAACACCAACGAATAGAACCAAGCGTCTCTTCTTCGCTCTCTGGCCTGAGCCTAAGTTGCGTGCGCTCCTCTTTAAGCAGGGGCGCAGGTGGCTGCATGAACATGGCAAACAGGTCCGATCTGAAAACCTCCATATCACGCTCTCTTTTCTAGGTAATGTGCCGCTCGATGATATCGATTGTCTCTGTACAGCTGCAGATGGTGTAAAGACACCGCCGTTTGAGCTGGAGCTGGACAGGGTGGGGCAGTTTCAACGAGCGCGTGTCGCCTGGATCGGTTGCACTGTTACGCCTGAGCCACTCACGTTATTGGTTCAGACTTTGAATAGAGCGTTGGCTGCCTGTGGCAATAAGATCGACCCGCGTCCCTACCATCCCCATATGACCCTGGCACGCAAGATTCGTGATCCGATCGAACCGATCCAGTTTCACCCATTCCGCTGGTCTGTTGACCGCTTTGTTCTGATCGAATCGGTCACCCACTCTGAAGGGGTGGAGTACCGGGTGATGAGGTGGTGGGGTCTGTAAAAAAGGTGGCAGGTTGCAGAAAAATAGCGTGAATGGCCGATAATCCCCTGTTGTCTACTTTTATCTAAAAGCCCACTCTGCAAACGGTTCTACCTCGTCGCGATTGGCGACTATCAGCTGATAGGCGTCGGGATTGAGTGAGCTGTCGTGGCTGGTGTCGACCGAGAGCTGCTGCAGCAGGTAGCCGAGTAGGGCGCGTCGCACCTCAATGGTAATGATTCCATCCTCCGCGCCGTAGTCGATTAGCAGGCTCTGGCGTTTCTTCTCGCTCAGTCCTGGGTGGGGCGTGAGTAGTAGGGTGATCGACTCTGCCCAATCCTCATCGTACTGAGCATCCGACTCCGCCTCCTCGTCGAGGAGTTGGGCGGCGGTGATTCGAGAGAGTACGAAGTCACGGAAATCGAAGCTCTGTTCACTATAGGCGCGGATGTGCCAGCGCAGCCCGTTATGGCAGAGCGCGTGCGGTTCGATGATGCGAACTGGGTCGTGGTCGCTGTCGGAGAGTGAGCGGTAGGTGATGCCGACCTTTCGTCTCTGCGCCACGGCACGTAACACCTCGGCGGTGATGGTTCTGTGTGGAAGTCTGGCGGGAATCGGCAGTCTCTCGGCGGGAATGCTGAAGATCGAACTATCACCATAGGGGCCGTTCATGCTGGTCAGGTTGGCGGCGATCATCGGTAATACCGCTTCCGGGGAGAGATCGGAGACGATCGCTGTGAAGTTTGGTCCCGGCACATAACCGAACAGTGCCTGTTTGTAGATCAGGTTCTCTGGAGCGAGGCGGCCATAGAGGCTGATGTCCTTGGTGGCGGCGGGATCGGAAATACCAAAAGCCCTGGCGACATCGTTTCGTGTCAGAACGCCGCAATAAAAAACCATGATTTCAATGTATTGAAGTCGCTGACGGGTATTCCACTTTAGTTCGGAGAGTTGCTCTTCAACACTTTTTACAGGTTTAGCCATGGGCCAAAACTCCATCTATATGGTTGTTATGATTGTTGAGGGGAGATTACATATATATCGAGAGAAAGTAAAACATACGTAGGTAATAAAAAATATTGACATACAAAAATATATCGTCTAGGTTTCATCTCAAGCATGCAGATGCGAACCGTTAAACGAATTTGAAACTATGGAGATGACACCGTGGATGATCAGAAGAAAAAAGCACTAGCAGCCGCTCTGGGTCAGATTGAGAAGCAGTTTGGTAAAGGCTCAGTCATGCGTATGGGTGATGAGAGCACCATTCGTAATATCGAGGCGATCTCGACCGGTTCGCTGGGGCTCGATGTGGCGCTCGGTATAGGTGGTCTGCCCAAGGGGCGTGTGGTTGAGATCTACGGTCCTGAATCTTCGGGTAAAACGACTCTGACCCTGCAAGTGATTGCTGAGGCGCAGAAGGTTGGTGGCACCTGTGCCTTCGTCGATGCTGAGCATGCACTCGATCCGCAGTACGCCGAGAAGCTGGGTGTGAATGTTGATGATCTGCTGGTTTCTCAGCCCGATACGGGTGAGCAGGCGCTTGAAATCACCGATATGCTGGTCCGCTCCAGTGCGGTTGATGTGGTCGTCGTCGACTCGGTGGCGGCATTGACGCCTAAGGCTGAGATCGAGGGCGATATGGGTGACTCACACGTTGGCCTGCAGGCACGACTGATGAGTCAGGCGCTGCGTAAGCTGACCGCTAATATCAAACGCTCCAATACACTGGTGATTTTCATCAACCAGATTCGCATGAAGATCGGTGTGATGTTCGGTTCACCTGAGACCACTACCGGTGGTAACGCGCTCAAATTCTACTCCTCGGTACGTCTCGATATTCGCCGCATCGGTGCGATCAAGAGGGGTGACGAGGTGGTTGGTAACGAGACACGCGTTAAGGTCGTGAAGAACAAGGTCGCGCCCCCCTTCAAACAGACCGAGTTCGATATCCTCTACGGTCAGGGTATCTCGCGAGAGGGTGAAATCATCGATATGGGTGTGAAACTCGATATCGTCGACAAGGCGGGCGCCTGGTACAGCTATAACGGTGATCGAATCGGTCAGGGTAAGGACAATGTGCGTAACTTCCTCAAGGAGAACGCCGATATGGCGGCCGATATCGAGGGACGCATTCGCGCTGAACTACTTCCTGACGTGGTAGCAGGTGATGCACAGGAAGAGCCGCTGGAGGCTGCAGAGGGATAATTGATCCGAGCACGACTCACGAGAATGGGTCGCAGTAGTGCAGCGAGGCCGAAATCCAACAAATTTCGGTCTCGCTATCCCCTTTTTCCCACCTTTTGATTAAACTACCCGATTTCGTCGATGGGCTACTGTTTTGGCAAAGCGTGAAACGGGCTGCCAGACCGAGAGTGAGGTCTACGCTACGGCGGTTGGTCTGCTTGCGCGGCGTGAACACTCGCAGCGCGAACTTGAGACCAAACTGAAGACGCGCGGTGTGATGCCCGAGCTGATTGAATCGGTCTTAAACCGTCTTGTCGATGAGCGTTTACAGAGCGATGAACGCTTCGCTGAGGCCTATCTGCGGCAACGAAGTGGCAAAGGTTACGGCCCCAGACGTATCGTCGCTGAGCTGCGTGAACGGGGTGTCGACGATGCGCTGGTCTCTGCGCAGTTTCGAGAGGCCGTGGCGCAGGGTGAGATCGACTGGTACGAACGTGCCGCTTCGGTCTATAGCAAAAAATTTGGTGATCGACCGATCGAAGATATGAAGGAGCGGGCAAAACGGATGCGCTTCCTTCAATATCGCGGTTTTGATCACGACCATATAGCGGTGGTGCTGGAGGGCGAATAGTCGCTCCCAGTGTTTGATTCAAACGATTGATGAGTTGGAAATCTGAATGAACAGCAGTGCAGATATTCGCCAGGCCTTTCTCGACTTTTTTGCCGATAAGGAGCATCAGGTTGTCGCTTCCAGCCCATTGGTGCCAGGAAACGATCCGACACTGCTCTTTACCAATGCCGGTATGGTCCAGTTCAAGGATGTATTCACCGGGCAGGACAAACGTTCCTATGCGCGCGCCACCTCGGTGCAGCGCTGCGTGCGTGCCGGCGGCAAGCATAACGATCTCGAGAACGTCGGTTATACCGCTCGTCACCACACTTTCTTTGAAATGCTCGGCAACTTCAGTTTCGGTGACTACTTCAAGCGCGACGCGATTCAGCACGCCTGGCAGTTCCTCACCGAGACCTGTGGCCTGCCGGCGGAAAAGCTCTGGGTTACTGTCTACGAAGAGGATCAGGAGGCGGCCGATATCTGGCTCAACGAGCTGAAGGTCTCCCCTGATCGTTTTACCCGCATCGGTGATAAACCGGGTGGCAAGCCGCACGAAAGCGACAACTTCTGGTCGATGGGCGATACCGGTCCCTGTGGTCCCTGCACCGAGATCTTCTTCGATCACGGTGCCGATGTGGCTGGTGGTCCCCCCGGCACCCCGGAAGAGGATGGTGATCGTTATATCGAGATCTGGAATCTGGTCTTCATGCAGTTTGACCGTAACAAGGCGGGCGAGATGACGCCGCTAACAAAACCTTCCGTCGATACCGGTATGGGGCTGGAGCGTCTTGCGGCGGTGATGCAAAAGGTCCACAGCAACTACGAAATCGATCTGTTCCAGAGCCTGATCAAGGCGGTGGCCAAGCTGACCGCGACCGATGATCTGGAAAACGATTCACTCAAGGTCATTGCAGACCATATTCGCTCCTGCGCCTTCCTCGTCGTTGATGGAGTGATACCTTCCAATGAAGGGCGTGGTTATGTACTGCGCCGCATTATCCGTCGGGCACTGCGCCACGGTCACAAGCTGGGTAAAAATGATCCCTTCTTCTATGCGCTGGTTGCACCGCTGGTGGCCGAGATGGGCGAGGCCTATCCCGAGCTAAGTAAACTGCAGACACGTGTCGAGCAGGTGCTGCAACAGGAAGAGGAGCGTTTTGCTGAGACCCTCGATAAGGGGATGCGTATCTTTGAAGAGCGCACTGCTGATCTGGCCAAAGGTGCGACGATTGCGGGTGATGTGCTGTTCCTGCTCTACGATACCTACGGCTTCCCGGTCGATCTGACCGCCGATATCGCACGTGAGCGTGGGCTAGGTGCCGATATGGAGGGTTTCGATGCTGCCATGGGTGAGCAGCGCGACCGCGCTCGTGCCGCCAGCCACTTCGAGATCGATGAAGGGATGGCCGAGCTTGCCGATGCAAGCAGTGAGTTTGTCGGTTACGACGGCCTAAGCAATCAATCAACAATAACCGCCATCTACCGTGACGGCCAGGCGGTCGAGACGCTCAACGGTGGTGAGAAGGGAATGGTGATTCTCGACGCGACCCCCTTTTACGGTGAGTCGGGTGGTCAGATTGGTGATGCCGGTCTGCTCAGTGGCACCGACGGTACTTGTTTCGAGGTCCAAGATACGCAGAAACAGGGCAGCGCCTTTATCCATATCGGTGTGGTCCGTGAGGGTGGAGCGCTGAGTGTGGGTGCTGAGGTGAACGGTGAGGTTGATGCCGATCTTCGTAGCGCTATCGCCTGTCACCATTCGGCGACTCATCTGCTGCACTCGGCGCTGCGTGAGGTGCTGGGTGAACATGTGCAGCAGAAGGGCTCGCTGGTCACGGCTGAGCGGCTCCGTTTCGATATCTCCCACTTCGAGGCGATCAAGCCCGAGGAGCTGGTGGCGATCGAGAAAATGGTCAACGACAAAATTCGTGAAAACCTGAGTGTTGATACTCGCATCATGGCGATTGATGATGCCCGTGAGGCGGGTGCGATGGCGCTCTTTGGTGAGAAGTATGGTGATGAGGTTCGCGTGCTCTCGATGGGCGAGTTCTCGGTTGAGCTCTGTGGCGGTACCCACATTTCACGGACCGGTGATATTGGTCTGCTGAAGATCGTCTCCGAGGGTGGTGTCGCGGCAGGCGTACGCCGCGTTGAAGCGGTGGCGGGTGCCGAGGCGCTGAGCTGGATCGATGCCAACGAATCACGGCTTAGCTCAATTGCCGAGATGTTGAAGGGGAGTCGTGAGGATGTTGATGGACGCGTTCAGCAGCTACTCGAGCGTAGTCGCAAACTGGAGAAGGAGCTGGAGCAGCTGAAAGGCAAGCTTGCCTCAAGTCAGGGCTCCGATCTTGCCGAGCAGGCGGTCGATGTCGCTGGTATCAAGGTGCTAGCGGCGCGTCTCGATGGTGCAGATCCGAAGGGGCTGCGCGATACCGTCGACCAGCTAAAGAACAAGCTGGGTACGGCAGCCGTGCTGCTGGCAGCGGTTAACGGCGATAAGATTTCGCTGGTTGCTGGTGTCTCCAACGATACAACCGATCGCCTCAAGGCGGGTGATCTGTTGAAGATGGTTGCTGAGCAGGTGGGAGGCAAGGGTGGTGGTCGACCTGATATGGCTCAGGGTGGCGGCAGCCAGCCGGAGAATCTCGATCAGGCGATCGCCTCTGTAATGGCTTGGGTTAGCGAGCAGCTGGCATAGATAAGCGCCCCGTACGGCAAAGCCCTATTTAACTAATTTGTGAAACGCTTTTTCATTGGGATAAGTGTATGAGTTTGATTGTGCAGAAATATGGGGGTACCTCTGTTGGTACCACCGAGCGGATCGGCAATGTAGCCGACAAGGTAGCCGGTTGGCGTGACAAGGGGAACGACGTCGTTGTAGTTGTCTCCGCCATGAGTGGCGAGACCAATCGCCTGATCGGTCTGGCGAGTGATATCACCGATAAGCCCAGTCCACGTGAGATGGATGTGCTGGTCTCCACAGGCGAGCAGGTGACCATTGCACTGCTCTGCATGGCGCTGGAGCAGCGTGGTTATCCTGCGCGCTCCTATACTGGCTCTCAGGTCCATATCCTGACTGATAGCTCCTTCAGCAAGGCGCGTATTCTCGATATCGATAATCAGAACGTGCAGAAGGATCTATCCGCTGGTCGTGTTGTGGTAGTGGCCGGTTTTCAGGGTGTCGATGAGCACGGCAGTATCACCACCCTCGGACGAGGTGGTTCCGATACTACTGCCGTAGCGCTGGCTGCTGCGCTGAAGGCCGATGAGTGCCAGATCTATACCGATGTCGATGGGGTTTACACCACCGACCCGCGTGTCGTTAGTGATGCACGTCGTCTGAACAAGATTACCTTTGAAGAGATGCTGGAGATGGCCAGTCTCGGTTCGAAGGTGCTGCAGATACGCGCCGTTGAGTTTGCCGGAAAATATAACGTACCACTTCGCGTGCTCTCCTCATTTGAAGAGGGTGAAGGCACGCTGATTAGCTATGAGGATGAAGAGATGGAAGATGCACTGATCTCAGGTATCGCCTTCAATCGCGACGAGGCCAAGCTTACCATACTGGGTGTGCCCGATCAGCCAGGTGTTGCTCACAAGATTCTGGGGCCAATTTCAGAGGCCAACGTCGAGGTCGATATGATCGTGCAGAACATCGCCGAGGATTCGACCACTGACTTTACCTTTACCGTACATCGTAACGACTACGATAAGGCGCTCGATATTCTCAAGCAGAGTGCCGATGAGCTCGGTGCGCGTGAGGTAAATGGTGATAACAAGATCATCAAGATTTCGCTGGTCGGTGTCGGTATGCGTTCGCATGCCGGTATCGCCAGCAAGATGTTTGAGACCCTGGCTGGAGAGGGGATCAATATCCGCATGATCTCTACCTCAGAGATCAAGATCTCTGTGGTGGTAGATGAGAAGTACCTCGAACTAGGTGTGCGAGCCCTGCATGAGGCGTTCGAGCTGGAGAAAAGCCCACAGTAGCTGTAGTGGAACTGTTTATAGCAGGACTGCCCGACTATAATGGCAACAAATAATAAAGATAATTACATTTTGCGATACTGGATTGTCTTGTGACTCTGTGGGATGCAGAGCAGTAAGGAAGCAATTCAGGATGATGAGACAAGGCAAGGAGATAAATAATGCTGATTCTAACGCGTAGGGTTGGTGAAACCCTCATGGTTGGTGATGAAGTTACTGTGACCGTACTTGGAGTTAAGGGTAATCAGGTCCGAATTGGTGTTAACGCACCTAAAGATGTAGCCGTTCACCGCGAAGAGATCTACGAGCGTATTAAACGCGAGAAAGAGACCGAATCGTTCTAAACCGTTTCGCGAAGTAGTAAACCAAAATAAACCCCATGATCTTCGATCATGGGGTTTATTTATTGGTGCGACGCAGGTATTCTACTGCCTGCTCAAAACGAGGGGGTTAAGGCCTCCGAGTGACGAGAAGGAGAGCTGGCCGAGTGGCTGAAGGCGCACCCCTGCTAAGGGTGTATAGGGGAAACTCTATCGAGGGTTCGAATCCCTCGCTCTCCGCCATTTTCCTATCTGTTGTTGATGTTTGACGGCAGATAACCGTCAAGATTGTACTTCGAATCCTTCGAATATATAGGAGGTTTCGATAGAGGGTGGAAACCCTCTGAACGAATGAACTGAGAGAGCCGAAAATTCTTCACTCTCAGTCATTTATCTTGACAGCAGCAGGCTAGATCTTCATAATCTGCTGCTCTAAAAAGCGCCCGTAGCTCAGCTGGATAGAGTACCTGGCTACGAACCAGGCGGTCGCACGTTCGAATCGTGCCGGGCGCACCATATTGGAAAGACCAAACAGGCAGTTACCGTATTTCGGTACTGCCTGTTTTTTTTTGCCCAGTCCTATGGGCAATTTGCCATGTAAAATTTCTGGTTATATGTTCAATTGTCAAAATTCGTAAAGGCAATCTAGTTTTACCTGTCTTGGATTAGGCAAGCGCAGGATTTTCCAGCGTGATGCGGGATTATTAATACTGAATTTGATGAAAAAGATTCTCATATATCTGATCTTTCTCTGCTGCTTTGGACTCACTGCGACCGTGTGGGGCAGCGAGCTTGTCTCATCGCGCGGAGTTATTGAGGATCGTTTCGGTACGATGTCAATCAATGAAGTCGCGAAGGCTGATTTCAAGCCAATGGGTGATTTCTTGTCTAAGGGCTTTAGCGAATCGGTGCACTGGATTCGATTCGTTGTAACGCCAGATAAGACAGGCGAGCTGCTGGTACGTATCAACCCGACCATTCTGGATCAGGTCGTCCTCTATGAACCAGACCCTGCTTCAGTTAATGGTTGGAAAACTCAGGTGCTGGGTGATCGCAGTTACACAGATGACTACGATTTTACGATGGTGGCGCTGGAGTTCGTGGTTAATCCTAGCGCGCCTGAGACGGTCTATTATCTTCGTCTGCAAACTACCAGCTCTTCGTTTATGTTGCTCGATGTTCATCAGCCAGCGGATGCACGAAACCTTGATTATAGATTTGTCCTGTTTCAGGCACTGTATGCAGGGCTCTTACGCTGACCGCCATGGATAGCGAAGCGAAGGCGGTTAGTCAGCGATAGTCGACGCCGTCTGCATATTCGTAGTTGAGAGCGCGAGCGAACGACGAAGAAGCAAAAATAGCGACTCCCCGATTGTGGTTGTTGTTTTGGGCGGTCAGTGACTATGTTGCGGGTCGCCAGAGAGTGGTGGCCTGGTTTGTTCTCTATCAGAGTTGTTACATCCTCTATCATCTCGCTATTACAGGGCGTCTAGTACCAATAATTGGCTTCATACCCAGTGGTGCAACCGATGTGGTTACGAACTATCTGGTCTGTATCATGCCGTTGACTGCCTTGATGTTTCACCGAACGATGTTTGCTGACTATGCACCGTCGAAACCGGCGTTGCGTGCGCTCGATCTCTTGGCGGTATTAATCCTGATCGAATTAGGGATCATGTTCTATGGCAATACACAAATGGCTCTCCATGTTAACGCCCTGGTGAAGCTGCTGTTCGTACCACTGTTTCTATATCTGGCCTTTAGTGCAAAACGTGAGGCCGTTCCCAAGATAGCTACATTGAGGCTTTTTTATATTCTTATTGCCGTTGCACAGCTCGATGAGCAACTGATCTTGCTGGGCTGGATTGAACCTCAAAAGATATATCTTCTCGTGCTGCTGTTTCAGGGTATTGTGACCTCCGGTTTGATGTTTAGTCTGCTGCATAGCCGCTCAAAAGAGATGATGCGCGCAAGCGAACAGGCACAGCAGAGTTTGAGAATGAGCCAACAACAGCTCGAAATCGAGAAGCGACAGCGCAGAGAGCAGAGTCGTTTTATGGATATGCTCAATCATGAACTCAAGACACCGCTCTCCGTGATTCGTATGGCGATGGGGATGGAGCAGCAGTCCGAGCCGATCAAGCAGCATGCGATACAGGCGACTATGGATATCGATGCCATTATTGAACGCTGTCTGCAGGCGGATCAGATGGAACAGAGACAGCTGGTACCTAAACGTCAGCTATGTGACATCAATTCGATGCTTGTTGAGTTTGAACGTAACGGCACACATCAGATTTCGCTTCAGTCGTCGCCACTCCCCAGGATAAACAGCGATCCTCAGCTGTTGAATATTGTGCTTGGCAATCTGATCGGTAATGCCATCAAATATAGGGATGTGGATATTCCCGTTCAGCTTGATGCACAACCCCATGAATATCAGGGAAGAGAGGGAGTGTTGCTAGGTATTACCAATGTTCCTGGGGTAGCAGGGATGCCCGATCCCGAGCAGGTGTTTGAAAAGTACTACCGAAATCAGGCTGCTCACGGAAATACGGGCTCAGGTATCGGTCTCTATCTGGTGAGAAACATTGTTGGCTTGCTGGATGGCTGGATGGCTGGGTGCGATACAGACCGTTAGAAACAGAGGTAAGGTTCGAGCTATGGCTGCCAGTCTGAATATTGTCGTGGTGGAAGATCACGATGCACTGCGTGAGGTCACGGTTGAGGCTTTGCGAGGCATGGGTTACGGCGTGCAGGGAGTGGACTGTGCTGAGGCCCTGAGTGATGAGTTAAAGAGCCTCTCGGTTGATTTGATGGTGATCGATCTCAATCTTCCTGGTGAAGATGGGATTAGCCTTGCTCAATGCGTCCGTGCGGTGCAGCCCGAGGTTGGGATCATCATGGTTACCTCTCGGGGCCAGGTTAACGACAAGCTGCTCGGTTACGAGTCGGGCGCTGATATCTATCTGACCAAGCCCACCTCGGTTGAAGAGCTTGGTGCCGCGGTGAAGGCGCTGGCACGCCGGCTGAAATCAGGAATTCAGCATGATTTTGTATTGGATAGCACCACGTTACTACTGCAAGGACCTGACCACAGTGTGAATCTGTCATCAAAAGAGGCCATGATAATTTGTGCCTTCGCTCGTGCATTAGAACACCGTCTGGCGTACTGGCAGCTGATGGAACTTTCTAAGAGCGATAGCATCTCCAAGAGTACACTAGAGGTCCAAATCGTTCGCCTGCGAAAAAAGCTTTTGCAGGCCGGTACTCCAAATCAGCCCATTAAGGCCATTCGCAACGAGGGCTATCAGCTTTGCATCGACATAGCGGTTATTTAGGCCGCTACCCCCCCCCCTTCTGTTCTAACCCGTTCCCGCCGTAGGGATTCGTAGGGTTTCTTTTTTCTCTCTTGTTAATCTCTTGAGTAGTGAGTCTATATAGGTGATTTCCCCCGGATTAGAGGGGGAGGGCTGGTCGTTACTAGATCCTGCTGGCGATAGGCGTAGCCCATTTAAGCCTCATAAATAGAGTGCCACCTTGTGATGGCGCATAGCGATTTTCTCAGGAATATCTTCGGTTGTTAACCAGAAATTGGACTCTGTCGGCAGCATGGCGGTTTGCGTAACTGATCGGCGCTATCTCAGGACAGTGGTTAGCAATAGAGGATTCTCTACCAGTATAGAAGAGAGTGTTATGACCAGAACGCCCGTTCATTTTATAAATGCCATTACCCTGTTGCTGCTGTTGATCGTCTCTACACAACTGTGCGCGGCGACGACGGGCCTGCCGTTTACGGAAGATTTCTCAGCTGCCACTCTTAATGACACCAGCTTAAGCAATGCCCACTGGTCAACGACTGAGCAGACCGTCTATCTGGCCTGGCGCGAGCGTCAGATCGGGCTGCCAGACGATACCGAAACAGGCACGGTTATCGATAGTGATGTGAACTTCACGACAAGGGTCACCCTTGGTGATGTTGATGGTGATGGTGACCTGGATCTGGTGGCCGGTAATACATCAGCCAATCTTCTCTATCTGAATGATGGTAGTGCGGGTTTTCCGCTTTCTGGGTCGGCCATTGGTAGTGAGGCCGACACGACCTGGCAGGTTCACCTGATTGATATTGATGGTGATGGTGACCTGGACCTGTTGACCGCCAATTATAATGCAACGAACAAACTCTATTTTAATGATGGCAGTGGAGTCTTTTCTGCCACCGGCGTCGATATCGGCTCAGATACTGATAGCACCCGAGATATCGCCCTGGGTGATGTTAACGGCGACGGCAAGCTTGACCTTGTCTCGGGCAACATGGGTCGAACTCATAAGCTCTATTTGGGTGATGGTAGCGGTGGTTTTTCGGCTACGGGTGTGGCGATTGGTAGCGAGACCGAGGATACATTAAGCGTTCGCCTGGGTGATCTCGATGGTGATGGAGATCTGGATCTGGTTGTGGGCAATCAGAGACAGGTTAACCGTCGCTATTTAAATGACGGTAGCGGGGGGTTCCCGGCCACAGGGACCGTGATTGGTAGCGAGGATGAGTTAACCTACGACACCCTCCTCGGTGATGTTGACAGTGATGGTGACCTCGATTTTCTCTCACTCGGTTATGAGGGTAATCGCCTCTATCTGAATGATGGTAGTGGTGGTTTCCCCTCTAACGGTGCACCCATTAGTAGCGACACCTATAAAAACACACTAGAGGGGGTCTTAATCGATCTCGATTATGATGGCGACCTTGATCTGGTGGTGGCTAATGTTGGTGCGAGAAATAAATATTATCTAAATGACGGAAGTGGCGTTTTTTCTGAAAGCACGGATATCGGTTCTGAATCGGATATTACTTACTCTCTCAGCATGGGCGACCTGAATGGTGATGGTGCGCTCGATATGGTGACGGGAAGACAGTCCGCCACCAACAAACTCTATATGAGTAGCAGTAGCTCGACTGGCGGTGGCTTTGATGCCAGCGGAACCGTGATCGGATCTGAGGTAGAGAAGAACTGGGATGTCTCTCTCGGTGATGTGGACGGTGATGGGGATCTGGATGTGATAGTCGCGGTTCAAAGCGCCACCAATAAACTCTACCTCAATGACGGCTCTGGTGGCTTCACCACTGGCACTGGAACCTCTATCGGCACAGAGAGTGATATCACCTATGCGGTTGAGCTGGGTGACATTGATGGGGATGGCGATCTTGATCTGGTAACCGGAACTGCACCAGGCATCAATAAGCTCTACCTCAATAACGGTAGTGGCAGTTTCTCTGCCACGGGCACAGCTATCGGCTCAGAGACCGATAACACTCGAGCTGTCGCACTGGCCGATCTCGATAACGATGGTGATCTGGACGTCGTTGCTGGTAACGCGGGCGATACCCACAAGTACTATCTCAATGATGGCAGCGGTGGCTTTCCGGCAACAGGCACTGACATCGGTTCGGATACAGATACCACCTGGGAGATTGCACTGGCGGATCTCAATGGAGACGGTTTCCCCGATCTGGTCGCGGGCAACTTTCAAGAGCGTAACAAGCTCTACCTGAATGACGGTAGCGGTGGGTTTACCACTGGCGCAGGTACGGATGTCGGTTCCGATCTGGGCGAGACCTACGATGTAACCCTGAGCGATGTCGATGAGGATGGTGACCTGGATTTGATCTCGGGTGATGCCAATCAGATCATTAAGCTCTACCTCAATGATGGCTCTGGTGGTTTTACCACCGGTGCCGGAACCGCCATCGGATCAGAGACCGATAACACCACCGCCGTAGAGGTTGCCGATATCAATGGCGATGGCCATATCGACCTGGTCGCCGGTGCGCATGGAAATGTCAGTAAATTCTACCTGGGCGATGGGTCGGGTGGCTTTTCAGCAACCGGCACCCAACTCGGCTCAAATCGAGATGCCACCTTTGCCATCATTCTGGGTGATCTGGATGGCGATGGCGACTTCGACATGGTGAATGCCAGCGATGGCAACACGCACAAACTCTATATGAACAACAGCGGCGATGGCTTCTCTATCAGTACGGCTATCGGCTCTGAGACGGAGAGCAGTTACAAGGCGGCGCTAGGTGATGTGGATGGGGATGGTGATCTGGATCTCATCATCGGCAACTACAACCAGACCAACAGACTCTATCTCAATGACGGCAGTGGCGGATATCCTGCAACGGGTAGTGCTATCGGCTCATCCGATACAGACAGCACCCGAGCGATTAAGCTGGGTGATGTTGATGGTGATAGTGACCTCGATCTGGTCGTAGGAAACCAGAACCAGACCAACAAGCTCTACCTCAATGATGGCAGCGGAGGTTTTCCCTCCAGTGGTAGAGACATCGGCTCAGAGACGAACTACACCTCCGGTATAGAGCTGACCGATATTGATCAAGACGGTGATCTGGATGTGGTGGCCGGTAATAACGGTCAGACCAGCAAGTTCTACCTCAATAATGGCAGCGGTCTCTTTAGTGCAACGGGAAGTGACATCGGATCGGAGACCAATCCTACCTGGAGCATTGCCGTTGGCGACCTGAATGGCGATAACTACCCGGATGTGGTGACGGGCGTCGGTAACCAGACCAATCGACTCTATCTGAACAACGGTAGTGGCGGTTTTCCCGCGACGGGCACCGCCATCGATACCGATAGCGATAACACCACCACGATTGCGCTCGGTGATGTAGATGGTGATAACGACCTCGATCTGGTTTCCGGCTCCTATGGCGGTATCAATAAGCTCTATCGTAATAACGGTAGCGGTCTCTTCAATGCGAGTGGCGTGGCTATCGGCATTGACGCCGATCAGCACTGGGATCTGGTGCTGGGCGATCTCGATAGGGATGGTGATCTCGATCTGGTGACCGGTAATCCATCAGGGAGCAACAGACTCTATTGGAATAACGGTAGCGGTAGCTTTAGTGTTTCAGGTGAAGCTATCGGTTCGGAAACGGATGACACAAGAGGCATGGCACTTGGCGATGTTGATGGCAATGGTTATCTCGACCTGATTGCCGCCAACTATAATGTGACCAATAAGCTCTATCTTCAGACCAAGCAGTACCAACTCTCGGGGCTGGCGGTATCGAAAAAGGTCAATGACAGTGAAACGGACATCTTGACGGTTCGTCTGTCAGCGACGGAGACAAGCAGCGCAGACACCTCGATCGACTACTACCTATCTAATAATGGCGGTACAAACTGGTACAAGGTCATCTCCGGGGAGTTCTTCACCTTCCCCGATACCGGTACGGATGACCTGCGCTGGAAGGCCAAGCTACAAACGCTCTCGGCAGCGCGTTCCCCTGCGTTGAGTCAGATTGCACTGCAGCCCTTCAATACGGCACCGATGCTGGGAGGCACCTTTACTACCGCTGGTACTGTCAACGACAACGCTACAACATCACCATTCAGTGGCGTGACGATAGCCGATATTGAATCCAATGATGTCAGTGTCGCGATTGGCTATAGTGCTGCCAACGGCACCTTGAGCGGCACAGGACTGAGCGGAAGTGCGGGTGGCTATATCCTAGGGAGTACGGATCTCACTACGTTGACCAGCCGCCTGCAGGCGCTGATCTTTACACCCACCACCGATCAGGTGATTACGGGTAATAGTGTCATTACAACCTTCACCCTGACACCCAATGATGGCACGGTTAATGGTAGCGCTAATGCGACAACCAAGGTTTCTGCTACCTCCGTGAATAAGACTCCGACTGGTGGCGTGACAATCAGCGGCAAACCCACTCAATTCCAAATCCTACGTGCCAGTAATGACCTGGCGGACGTTGATGGTCTTGGCGGGATTGGCTATCAGTGGAAGCGTGGGGGGAGTGTGATCGAGGGTGCGACCAGTGATAGTTACCCGCTGCAGCAGGCGGATGTGGGGCAAACCATGACGGTAACGGCGAGTTATCGTGACCTGGAAAATACGGACGAGAGTGTCACTAGTAGTGCGACCAGTACCGTGGTCAATGTCAATGATGCACCGATCAACACAGTGCTGCCGATTATCAGCGGCACGGTAGAGGTCGGCAACACTATCAGCAGTAGTAGCGGTAGTTGGAGTGATGCTGACGGGGACGGCCGGGTTTACAGCTATCAATGGAGGGCCGATGGCACGAATATCGGTACAGACAGCAACAGTTACACGCTGACCGGCATTGAGGCACATAAGTCCATCAGCGTGGTGGTTACTGCAAATGACAGCAAGGGTGGCATTACCAGTGCGACTTCTGTTGCCCGAACTGTCGGCAATGTCGCGCCAACCATTAGTGGTAATCCGGCCACAAAGGTAGGTGATGATGTTGATTACAGTTTTATTCCTACGGTCAATGATAATGATGGCGACAAACTCACCTTCAGCATCGTGAACAAACCTGCCTGGGCGAACTTTGATACTAGCTCTGGCGCGTTGTTCGGTACCCCGGATAGCAGTGATATAGGCACTACGAGGGGGGTCGTGATTAGTGTCAGTGATGGCGAGTTTGAGAGTAGCCTGTCGGCCTTTAAGGTATGGGTCTTTGCCGACATGGACAATGACAACATCTCCGATAGGATCGATAGTGATATTGATGGGGATGGGATAGAAAATGACTGGGAGAGCGACAACGGTCTCGACCCTTATGATCCCAGTGATGCGGCGGGTGATCTGGACGGTGATGGGTTAAGTAACCTCGAGGAGTTTATCGCTGAGACCAATCCTGCCGTGGATGATAATCCGCCACTGGTTACAGCACCGGATGATGTGATGGTTGATGCCACAGGGCTTCTCACCCCGGTGAGTCTGGGTAGTGCTATTGCCATAGATGGGATGGATGGCAACCTGACGGTTACCTCAGATGCACCCAGCCACTTCAAACCAGGAGTGCATCTGGTGACCTGGAGCGCGACGGATAGTGCGGGTAATAGTGGCTCTGCCATTCAGATGGTGATGGTTAATCCCATGGTTGATTTCAGCAAGGATCAGCTCACTGCTGAGGGGAGCAGCGTTACCTTTAACGTGATTCTCAACGGCGAAGCGGCAAACTACCCGGTCATCGTACCCTATAGCGTGGGCGGTAGTGCTGCTACCGATGGGAGTGACCACTCTCTGATCAGTGCCACTGCCACTCTGGAAGAGGGAACGGAGTTAGCGGTGAGTTTCGCCACCATCGATGATGGTGCCGGCGAGGGTGTAGAAAATATTGTCGTTACCATGGGCAGTCCAACAAATGCGGTGAAGGGGAGTATGACTACCCACACCATTAGCCTGGTTGAGGGCAACGTCGCACCAATAGTCACACTGAGCGCGAATCAGGGTTTTGGGGATACACGTACCGTTATTAGTGGAGGGGGGGTTGTTAGCCTTATAAGTAGTGTTAGCGATCCCAATATTGGTGACACACACAGTTATAACTGGGTAGCCAGTGACAATGCGCTCGTCGATGGCGATGGCGATAGCGAAGCGGATACCTTTAGCTTCGATCCCTCCGGATTGAGTAGAGGGATCTATACCGTAGCGCTGGATGTTAGCGATGGCAGTGCGAGTGATGCGACCGAGATAACGCTGAATATTGTAGCGGCAGCACCGCGTCTTGATCAGAGCGATAGTGACGGTGATGGTATCGATGATGAGAGTGAGGGCTACGGAGATAGTGATGGTGACGGTGTTGCAGACTATCTGGATGCGATATCGATTCCCAATGTACTGCAGGAGCAGAGCGGTGAAGCGGCTAGTTATCTGATTGAGACGGAACCGGGTTTGCGATTGAGCCTGGGTGCGATCGCATTCCAAACCGGCAACGGTCAGGCGGAGGTCAATATGGAGGATGTCAGCAACGGTGGTGGCGACACTGATGATAGCCCCGAGTATGACTACACCTCCGAGCTGTTCGATTTTATCGTCTCCGAGCTGCCCGTTGCAGGCCAGTCGATCAAGGTGGTCATTCCTCAGTTTGTAACGATTCCTGCCAATGCGGTCTACAGAAAATGGATGCCAGGGGGGTGGCAGGCGTTTGTAGAAGAGGGCAGTAATGGCCTTGCCTCGGCCGTAGGTGAAGCGGGCTTCTGCCCGCCTCCAGGTGATAGTGCCTACCAGAGTGGCCTTAACGAGGGGCACTGGTGCGTGGAGCTGACTATTGAGGATGGTGGACCTAATGATGCCGATAGCGAGGCAAATAATAGTGTGGTCGACCCCGGTGGAGTAGCGCAGCAGCTGGCTATCAATGAGGGCAGTAGTAGTGGCGGCGGTGCTCTTCATCCGCTGTGGCTGCTGCTGGGTCTGACTGGACTGTCGTCTCTAATGGCCAGGAGAAAGGGAAGGGGGGAGTGGGTTTAGCATGAGGGCTACCCTGGAGCCTTCAATCTCGTGGTTGATGCAGGCCTGAATGCTTTTGGATCTTGATAGTCGCTATGCCATACGGCGAGATAGTAAAAAATGTAGTGTTGGGAGTGCTGTACAGTAGATGTCTGCTGATACGGTATTAAATAAAGAACAAGAAAGGCCGAATGTGCGGCCTCTCTTGTTAATCCACTTCTTCAGATTAAACTTTTAACTGTGTAATCTGATTACGCAGGCCCTCATTTGGTTACCTGGAAGGCTACTTACCAAGCCTGGTCTCGTTGATGGTGATTTGTTGATCGATGATGTGAAAAAAAATCCTCAATATTGAGAGGCTTTGTGAGGTAGTCGCTAAAACCGGCCTCGAGTCCGCGCTTGATATCGTGTGGCATCGCATCGGCTGTAACTGCAATGACCGGGATGTGCCTGAGTTCGTCGCTCTTCTGAAGTCGCTTCAAGACCTGATAGCCGTCCATCTCTGGCATGTTGATGTCAAGCAGGATGAGATCAGGGTGGTGGGCAGTGGCCAGTTCAAGGCCAATGCTTGGGGTGGCGGCCTCCAGAAGTCTAACTTGAGGACGTTTGCTGATGAATTGTGCGACCAGCCGCATGTTGGCTGAATTGTCTTCTATGTAGAGTACGTTCACTCTCCCTTTATCTATCGTCTGTTGGGGTTCGTCAGAGTGTTTGCTTCTCCTCGTGAAGCGTTCCGATTGTTCAGGAGTACCCTGGGGAAGGTCAAACCAGAAGGTACTGCCAACACCCACATTGCTTGAAACACCGATGCTGCCTTTCATCGCCTCGATGATCTTGCGTGTCAGAGTCAGGCCAATTCCGGTTCCCTCGATATAGGTTTTATCAGCACTGAGGCGAGTGAATGGCTCGAATAGCTCTGAGATGCGATCAGCAGGGATACCGGTTCCGTTATCGGTGACAAGAACACGAATCCGTCGATCGGCAAGGGCCTCGACTTCAATGATGATGTTCCCTTTCTCAGAATTATATTTGATTGCATTTGAGAGCAAATTAAGCAGCGCCTGTTTCAAGCGGGTGCGATCAGCAACCACCACGCTATCACTCACGCCATTTATAGATATCGATATTTGGCGTTTTTCTGCAAGGGTGCTGACTAGTGCAGAACACTCTTTGATGAGGGGAAACAGCTGAAGCGGTTCGAACTCCATATCCAACTTGCCCGATTCAACCTTGGCGAGGTCGAGAACCTCATTAATGAGGGCAAGCAGATGATTACCCGCAATAATAATCTCGTGGATGTGTGATTGTTGCTCTTCAGTGAGCGTACTCTCATATTCAAGTAGCTGTGCAAAGCCCAGTACCGCATTCATCGGTGTTCTAAGTTCATGACTCATTCGAGATAAAAAATCCGATTTGGCGGTGTTGGCCTGTTCGGCTTCATCGCGTGCGATGATCAGGGCCTGTTCAGCTTCTATCTGATCAGTAATGTCCTGAATGGTGCCGGTTAATGAAACAGGCTCTCCGCTGGCATTGAAACTCGCCTGTGCCAGTTCATGGACGTGACGTACCGACCCGTCTGGACGAACGATACGGTGGGTGGCGTCGTAACTTCCGCTTTCACGGGCCAGTTGCACGTTACTCTCAACCAGCTGGAGATCGTCTGGATGAATGGACTCGTGGTATTGCCTGAGGCTTGGAATATAGGTAGTTCCCTCTCTGCCGAAGATGTGGAAGACCTCATCAGACCAGCTTAAATCTCCAGTAGTCATATTGGAGTGCCAGTTGCCGATATGAGCCATTGATTGAGCCTCGCGGAGTCGCTGCTCACTATCGGCCAGGGCTGTCTCTGCCTCGTTGCGTTCAATTGCCTCACTCACAGTCTTTGCGATGCTATTGAGTAGATTTCGCTCCTGCAGGAGGAAGGGGCCTTCATCGATTTCCGGGAATGATTTTGTATAGAAGATCTCAACACGGCCGCGACTGCGCTCGTCAATGGTGATTTCGCTACTCATCTTCCAGGGCGTTATCTGAAACGATTCATCTATGATGACCATGTCATCGATGGTAATACGGGCGGTCGTGTGTTTGGGGTGTTGCCAGCCCATCGGCATGATTTCAACAACGGCGCTCAGGATCTCATCGATTTGATTATGGTGGCGAATGGCCTCTGTGATTCCGTACATACATCTTAGCTCTTTGATTCGCTCCTCCATGGCGTTAAAGGTTGTGCTCAGGCTATTTGCGACCTGTGAGAAATTGGTCGTCAGATTGGTTACCCCTGAATATTGCTCTGCGGCCAGCTGATGGTTTCACGCTGCTCGATCTTTTTCGGCAGGTCTGCAGTGATAGTTGTCAGTCTAGTGAGTGCGTAGAGCAGGCTGTTGCTGAGCAGGTAGGCGATCAGCGCGACGAGCAAAATAACACCGAGCATGACGCTGAAGATGAAGATATAAATACGCTGTAGCTCATCAACATGTTTCGAAAACGAGAGCTTGATAATGGTCTGCCAGTTGATAATGTCGTTTTTGGGAAGTTCGTAGATGTAGTGTGATAGCTTGTAGCGTCGCATCTTTGGCATCTCGCCGGAGGGGAGTAGATGATAGATGTTCTTACTGAGTGGGATAGAGGTTCCTTCAAATGGTGCATCAACCTGATTTCCCAGGCTTGAAGTCACTACGTGATTGTCGATAACCGCAAAAACTACCACCCCTTCTTCAACGGCCTGAAGATTTAGAAATTGCTCTAATCTGCTGGCAGGAAGGGAACCGATCAGACATCTGTCGCCAGTTAAAAAACTAACATAGAGCTGGTTCTCTTGCAGGGTGATGGATGTCGAGTTGTTACACGGAAACGGTGTGGTTAACGGTGCAGCGGTTTCATGTTTAGATGCAATGACTTGACTCTCATTACTACGTTCCAGTCGCCAGAGTGTGTCGATTATATATTGCTTGTCGAGATTTACCGGTAGATCTCCACTCGCCGCAGTCCGATCAAGCTGCCGCATTGAAGCAGGTAGATCCCTAAGGAAGTGTCTTAGTTCATTGTCAATATGACTACCGAAGGTGTGGAGGTTTTCCGTGACATCTTTTTGCGAGTTTTCAAATGTATACCGGGTAATCAGGTTGGCGGCGGCGTACAGAGAGAAAGCCACTGTCACCATTATGAATGTAAATAGCGCATATCGTAGGGATACCTTGTTACTGGTCTTTAGCCATCGTTGGGCGAGAAAGATGATTAAGGATGCCGTGAGAGCGTTCAGCAGGCCGTTGGCGGGCTGCTTGAGCATGATTAATGTGACCTGGGTCTCGGGTAGTCCGATATAGTGTCCATAAAAGAGTGGTACCAGCCAAACACCGATCAGTAGCCAGTAAATAATATCGGCAATGAAGATATTCCTAATCCGCCAGCGGAGCAGTACTCCGACCATGAGAGCTTCGAGTACGAAGCCGATAAAGGCGTAGGGATGTCCCCAGAGATAGATTGTGTAGCTGTGAACGATGATCGCGCAGAGTGCGCCGGCAGCCGGTCCTAAATACCAGACGGCCAGTAGTACAAAAATACTGCCGAATATCTGGTTTACGCCAAAGAACATCTCAATGTTGTAGATGTTCCCGGCAACGCCAAGACTACTCAGAACAAGAAATAGAGTGAGATTCTTTGGGAGTGTAGTTATTTCGTCGTCCTCAGTTTATCAACATTGTTAGCCTGCTAACGCCTCCAGCCAAAATCTCTACCTTTGTAAAATTGGCCGGGTTGATCCTGAACGCACTTGTTTACTACAGAACAATCCTCGCTAAAGAGTAGTCAGTCATCGTCAATTAGTACAACGCAGAGAGAAAAATACTCTCATCTTTGGTGAAGACAAACTGGAGGGAAAAGTTGGCTGGTTGGTAGTTGTTTGTGCACTTCGTCCGGCATGAGGCAGATGAAAAGAGCTGTACCGAATTGTGAAATTAAATGTAGAGCCGTTTAAATGTGTAGGCGTCTGTCGTAGCGACATGGTTGATCCTTCGGAATCAATATTTATGCTGTGGATAGAGAGGGATCGCATCAGCGATCCCTCTCTTAAGCAACGCTCAGGTATCAATCAAACCTTGAACTGCGATACCTGGCTGCGCAGACTCTCACCCAACTGGCTCAGCTCATTACTCGCAGCCGCAGTCTGTTCAGCACCCTGTGCTGTCTGTTCTGAGATGTTCTGAATGTTGTTGATATTGCGGTTGATCTCCTCGGTCGTTGCCGACTGCTCTTCAGCCGCGCTGGCAATCTGAGTGTTCATGTTGAGAATGTTGCTCACTGCAGTGGTAATAGCTGTGAGCGACTCACCTGCATGTTGTGCCTGGCTTACGGTGTTTTGCGCCTTGTCACGACTAAGCTCCATGACATCAACGGCCTGTTGTGCACCACCCTGGAGTGCATCGACCAGTGCCTCAATCTCCTTGGTCGACTCCTGTGTGCGCTGTGCAAGAGTACGAACCTCATCGGCAACCACTGCGAAACCGCGTCCTTGTTCACCGGCGCGTGCTGCTTCGATTGCTGCATTGAGTGCTAGAAGGTTGGTCTGTTCGGCGATGCCTTTGATCACGTCGAGCACGGTACCGATGTTCTCGCTATTGCCCTTAAGCTTCTCTATAACATCAGCAGAGCTCTGTACGTCGCCAGCCAGTTCATTAATAGCAGAGATAGTCTTCTGTACAACAGTGCTACCATTATTTGCCTCGCTGTTACCCTCTTCAGCGGACTGAGAGGCGTGTTCGGCATTGTTCGAAACCTCCTGGACCGTTGCGGACATCTCATTCATGGCGGTTGCAACCTGTCTGATCTCATCAGACTGTTGCTGTACACCCGAGCTGGTCTGTTCAGTAATGGCTGAGAGCTGTTCAGCGGCTGTAGCGAGCTGATCGGCCTGCGCCATGACCTGGCTGACGATGTTGGCCAGATTGTCGATGAGACGATTAAACGCCTCAGCAAGACTTCCCACCTCATCATTGGAGTGAATATCTGCTCTAAGACGCAGATCACCATTCTGTTCAATCTCCTCAACGGTCCTTTGAAGCTTGATCAGACCGCTACTGATCATATTGGCGAGGAAGAGAGAAATTCCGATACCAGCTACGACCATCGCAACGAGCAGAGCGTAGAGTGAGAAGGTGACGGCACTGTTCGATTCGTGAATTTCGCCGGTTATAACGTCAACCTCAGATTTGTGTTCACCGTACTGGTTTTTAAGCACAGTAAGAATCTGATCGGCTGTGGCAATAGAGGTGTTTAGTAGCAAGCCGCCTTCCATCTTGTCATCATTAATGAATGCAGTTGCAGCCTTCTCTATCTGTGAATAGTAGTTTTCTAGCGTGGCTGTCTCAGCAGCGATCTCAGGGTGAACCGACTCTGAAAAAATTGTACGAAGTTGTTTGTAGTCGTCATCGCGTTTTTGCTTGCTACTATTCTGTAACAGCAGTGCAAACTCGGTGGCGGCTATACGAAACTCAAGGAAATGCTCTTCGATATCAGCGATCTCGGTGAGAATAGTAACGTTCTCCTCCTCTTGTGCGAGTAGCTGTTGATTACTCTTAAGCTGTATAAGGGCGAAGATTAGTACGAGTAGCAGGATGACGAGTAGTGCGCCGTTGCTAACAATTATTTTTTTCTTGATTGAATTTAACATGGTGTAGTTCCCCGTCTCTTATAGCGCTTGGATGAGTCGATCGATCATGTATTCGATGTGTTTCATCTCTTGATAGACATCTGAAGGCGTTTTTCCACTTACCGCCTTGGCGCTGTTAGTTGTACTACTGATGTCCATTGGGATCTTAAGCAGGTTTAACTCAGCGATAATAAACTGTGTCTGTAGAAATGCGTCGATCGGTTTGGCTGCACCGAACTCTTCAAGCTTAGGGCGAGGGATCTCAGGTAACTTATTGCGTTTACGCAGTAGATTGAGCTTGCCACGAATGGTGATCGACTTGGCAATGACGTCTCCCGGTTTTTTACCGGCTTCTAATGGTGTCATTGTCGAACCGTCAGGGTGCATGCCATAGATTGCGGTTACCAGTAGTCTTTTCTTTATCTCATCACTATCGGCGAGATGTTTTGAGAGAGTTAGAAGACTAAATTGCAGATCCTCTTTGGCGCGAAAGATGTGTGAGTACACTTCATTCGGACTCACCTTGCTCTTGCCATTTAGTAGGTTGAGACGGTAGTAGAGCTCAAACAGCTCCTGATAGACATCGGCAGGTGATTTGCCGCTGTGACTATTCATCGAAAAGTCGATGTATCCCCCAGAGTCGCGATAGACCTCCTCCAGGTTGTTGATAACAAGCTGAGTAAGGTAGTAGACGTCGGTTGGCGTGTATGTGATCGGTGTTGATACAGCAAGTGGAGGTGGGCGTCGCTCTTCTTCGAGCGCGTATGCATAGAGCTCTGTAAGTGCCGATACGTGCAGCTCGTAAACATGCATCGGCTTGGCACCGGCTTCACGAGAGACTGGGATGTTGATCTCAGTGACGCCATTGGCGGTGAGGATTCTATCTATCAGGCTGTTGGCATACTCCACCCCCGCATAGACATCATTGGGAGAGTATTTTTGCGCCGCATTAGCACTCCCAATCAGGGTGAGAACAGGGATGAGCAGAGCGGTAAGTAAATAACGAAAATGCGTGTTTTTTGAAGTTGTTGTTTGCATATGGATATCCATTAAATGTGGTGAAATAAAATGAACAAGATTGTTGATCTAGCCAAATCAATCAGTCAGCCCGCTTTTTGTATATCACATTGAGAGAGTCTCAAGGTCTTTTAGCGACAACGATTCACAATACTTTACAAATTAACTGGGGAAATCAATAGTTCTTTGCTGTGGCTTGGCGGGTCGCACTATTGTGGTGCGGTATGTGCTGCTCTCATCACAAATGATGCGACATCTTATTTATTGTTTAATAGATGCTAGTTGTCGATTATGAGATTTTCCAGCTCACAGGCGTTTGAATAGTTCAGCAAGACTATTCTTGAGCACATATTGGTGGTGACGTTAAGGCTAATTGAAGAAGAGTTGAGCGGTTTATTTACTGCTGGGGAGGCCAAGATAGCTCACTACTGAAAAGCTCTCCAAGGGTTTGCTAAAGAGAAATCCCTGTGCCTGTGCGCAGCCTTCCTTCAACAGGAATTCGCGTTGTTCCTCGGTCTCTACACCCTCCGCAATAACGGTAAATCGCATACTATTTCCCAATGCAATAACAGCGCGTGATATGGCCACATCGTTCTCGTCGTTGGGCAGGTCACGGACAAAGCTGCGGTCGATTTTTAGTTTGTCGACTGGGAGCTGTTTGAGATAGGCGAGTGATGAGTAGCCTGTACCAAAGTCGTCGATGGCTAGCGAAACGCCAAGTTCACGTAACGAGTGAAGTTGTTCAATGGCCGATTTGCTGTGACCCATAATAAAGGTTTCTGTGATCTCAAGCTCTAAACGAGAAGCAGGTAGCCCTGTCTCTTCCAGAATTGTACGCACAGTTTCACGTAGATCGGTGAGTCTGATCTGTGGGCCTGAAATATTGACCGATATGGTGCCGAACTCTAAGCCGCTATCGAGCCACTCTCGTCCCTGCTGTGCCGCTCTGCGCAGCACCCACTCACCGAGTGGAATGATTAGATTGGTCTCTTCGGCAAGTGGAATGAAATGGGCAGGGGATATGAGTCCCTGTCCTGGATGCTCCCAGCGTACCAGCGCTTCAAAGCCTAGCACCCTGCCGCTCTCGATCTCGACCTGCGGTTGATAGTGGAGCAGGAGTTGTTCATCGTCGATGGCACGTCTCAGTTGGCCCTCGAGAACCAGATGCTCGAAGGCCTGTGTTGTAAGCTCTTCGGTGTAGAACTGGTAGGTGCTGCGTCCGACCTCTTTGGCACGATACATCGCCGAGTCGGCATTCATGAGCAGTTGCTCTACACCGTCACCATCCTGTGGATAGATGCTGATGCCGATGCTGACGCCGACAAACAGTTCATACTCCTGAATATAGAATGGATCCCTTAGGGCCGAACTGATCTTCTCTGCAAGCAGGGCGGCACTCTCTGGATCAGCAAGCCCCTCCATCAGAATGACAAACTCATCGCCGCCGAGACGAGCGACGGTATCCTCTTTGCGGATCAGGTTTTCAAAACGTTTGGCAACGGCTTCCAGCAGGGCATCGCCTACAGTGTGACCGAGGCTGTCGTTAACATGTTTAAAACGGTCAAGATCGAGAAACAGAACCGCAACCAGTCGTTTATCACGGTCAGCGCGGTCGATGGCATGGTCGAGACGTGCACGGAACAGCAGCCGGTTGGGGAGTCCTGTCAGCGGGTCGTGGTGGGCGAGGAAGGCGAGTCGTGATTGCGACTGCTTGAGTTGTGAAATATCGGAGAAGACCCCGATATAGTTAATGATCTCTCCTTTTTCATTTTCAACGGTGCTGATATTTAGCCACTCAGGGTAGATCTCACCACTCTTGCGACGGTTCCAGACCTCTCCCTGCCAGCTACCGGTCGACTCAACGGCTTGCCACAGCTCATGATAGAAACCCTCATCGTGGCGCTCAGATTTGAGCAGGCTCGGTTTCTCTCCAATGGCCTCCTGTTCTGTATAGCCGGTGATGGTGGTGAAGGCTGGATTAACGGCGACGATCTGTAACCGCATATCGGTAATCATGATCCCCTCGCTGGTGCTTTCAAAGACAACCTGCGACTGACTTAGCTGCTCTTTGGTACGGCGTGCACGGCTTAGATCACGGATGGTCATGAGGATGGAACTTGCTTCCCCCAGCTCATCACGGGTGATTCGTGAGATGACCTCTATCGGTGCACCCGCAGGATTGTCCGGATGGTGGGCCTCCATGGTGATGACCGCATCGCGCCGCTCTTCCTGTGCAAGGCAGACCGGGCATAACTCCTCTTCATCATCGGGGTGGATGATGCCGGCGATATGACTACCGATCACCTGATCAGGAGTGGTGTGAGTGAATTGGTAAAAGGCGTGGTTGGCGCGGATGACTTTGCGATCCAGGCCAAGCAGGTAGATTGGATCCTCAAAGAAATCCATCGCGTAATTCCATTCGGCCGTATTACGGGCGGAATCACGTTCTGCCAGAATACGATCTGTCATGTCGCGATCAGCCCCCTGAAAGCCAACTAGGCGCTGTTCGAGGTCATAGACGGGGGTAGCATTGCTCTCCATGTAGCGATAGCTTCCATCTTTGTGACGCCAACGTAATAACCAGCCGTCCCATCCTTGCTGGTTATTGATCAACTCGGGAAGCCTCTCCAGAACCTTAGCCTGATCTTGCTCATGCAGCAGACTAAAGCTGCTGGTGCCGATGATCTCATCCGGGTGATAGCCCAGAATCTTTTCGATGACGGGATTTGAATAGGTGTGAATACCGTTAATATCGATGGCCCAGATCCATTCGGAGCTGTTTTCTATCATCGCTTTGAAGCGTGCTTCACTATCTTTTAAGGCAAACTCGTAGGCCTTGCGGTTGGATAGTTCTCGCACCACGGCGCAGTTATATTCAGAACCATTGAAGAGAAAGAAATTGGTATTGATCTCAACGGGAAAGGTTTCACCATGTTTGGAACGGTGAGTCGATTCGAAGGTCATCGAACCCTCGGTTTTTAGTTTTTTCCAAAGCTCTTGCCACCGCTCCCAGGTGAACTCTGTGTCGATATCGGGCACGCAGAGCTGTAATAGCTCCTCTTGGCTAAAACTGAGTGACTCGCAGGCTGCACGATTTACATCGTGTATCTGCCCATTCTCAGCGACAAGAAAGGTCGCCTCGGTAATGTGGTCCATGACGAAATTGGAGATGGCGAGTTGTTTTTCACGCTGTTCATCTGCAGAGCAGAGCTGCTGTTTGCTAAGAACTCTGGAGACCTTGCCACCCTCATGGGTAAGCAATAGATAGTCGCACTGATGTTGCTCCAATAGATCCGTTGCAATATCGAGTTCGGTATCTTCACTGATGACGATGATCTCGATCAGGGGCAGGGTGGTGATGGCTGCGAGCTGATCACCGACGAATCCGATGACCGATTCACTTTCGATGAGGCCGATAGGTGTGGCGTCTCTTTGGATCAGGATAAGGGAGTCTGTATCGGCGCGGAGCTGTATCGTTACTTCGCCAATTGAGCTTTCAGAATCGACACAGATAAATGGTGTGGTCAGCTTGTCTCGGAGCGTGAGTGCTTTGATCATGCCTGCTTATTCCGGAAACGAGACGACTGTTGTCGCCTCATCGAGGGTTAACGGACAGTGTCTTACACTCCCTTGGCACTGAATAGATGGATTCCAACTAGAAGATTAGCAGAATTCACTCCTCTTTATGTGTTCGTCCAGTGCTCAGAATAGGTAACACATTGGGAGCATATGTCTGATCAATCTCACTCCAAAATTAGGCTTACTCTGTTGTAGGTTGGTGGCCCATCATCCTGGCAATACGCAGGAACAGCGCCTTGATTCTGGCCGAGCTCTGCTCTCCCAGCACCAGTAGGCAAGGTGTCAGGATCAGGGTCAGCAGAGTGGCGAAGGTGAGTCCTCCGGCGATCGCAGTCGAGAGCTGCGTCCACCACTGGGTTGAGGGGGCACCGAAGGTGATGGTGCGCTCGATCAGGTCGATATTGAGGGCAAAGACCATCGGCATCAGACCCAGTACCGTGGTGATGGCCGTGAGCAGAACTGGGCGCAGACGAACCCGTCCCGTCTTTAATGCCGCATCGTAGATACTCATTCCGTCGCGCCGATAGCCGTTATAGGTATCTATCAGAACGATATTGTTGTTCACCACAATACCGGCCAGCGCAATGATTCCGATACCAACCATCACCACACCAAATGGCTGGGCCGTTAGCAACAGACCCAGCAGTACACCGGCGGTTGAGAAGATGATCGCAGAGAGTACCAGTAGTGCCTGGTAGATGCTGTTGAACTGGGTGACCAGAATGACCACCATCAGGAATATTGCCATCATGAAGGCGTTGGAGAGGAAGGTGGCGGCCTCGCGCTGATCGGCATCTTCACCCTTAAAGGTAATCTTTACCTCAGGATCGAGGGGGTTTTTCTCCAGCTGCTGTTTGACCAGCTGTACACGCTCATCGAGCAATACACCCTCAGCAACATCGGCCTGCACCGTAATCACCCGACGGGCGTCGGCACGTGACAGGGTGCCGGTCTTGGCGGCGGGTATCAGGGTGACGAAGTTGGTGATCGGCTGCATGCCGTTAGCGGTTGCGACACGTAGATCGCTCAGATGATCCAGATTGCGCTCAACAAAGGGGTAACGTACGCGGATGTCGACCTCGTCGTCGCTATCATCGGGACGATAACCGGCGATGCGAATACCATTGGTAATCATCTGTACCGTGTTGCCGATCATCTGCACATTGGCGCCGTAGCGTGCCGCCTTCTCGCGATCCACCTCAAGTCGCCACTCGATGCCGGGAAGAGGGCGGTTGTCTTCGACATCAACAAAACCTCCTACCTCGTCAATAACGGCTCGCAGTTGCTTGGCAACACCGGCAAGACGTGCAGGCTCACGACTGGAGAGCTGAATCTGTACCGGTTTTTTCTCACCACCAGGTCCTCCTGCCTGTTTGCGCACCTCAATGATGATGCCCGAGATGTCGGCAGTGCGTTCACGGATCCGATCCATGATTACAGACGCCTTGGGACGATGTTGCCAGTTGGTGAACTGTAGCTGGATCACACCGACCACATCTTCAGCACGGTTTTCGCCGCTGCTGTTATTGAAGGAGCGGGCATAGACCGATTTGAGCGATTTCATATCGAGGATGCGAGACTCAACCTCACGTACCAGTGCATCCTTCTCATGGATCGACAGATCCCCGCGTGCACGGATATGGACTTGAGCAAACTCAGGTTCCACATCGGGGAAGAATTCAACACCGTGACCGTGTGTGCCGTAGGCGGTGTAGGAGCCGATCATCGCCATTAGTGCCACCAGTAGAACCTTACCGGGATGACGCAGTAATTTTGCCAGTAGCTCGGCATAGATCTGGGTCATACGCCCTTCGGGGTTTTTCCTGATCTGACGCTCTTCGTTATGTGGTGTGGTGACGCCACCGAGCACTGGGATAAAAACAAGCGCCATGATCAGTGAGGCGCTGAGGCAGATGATTACCGTGAGTGGTAGATAACCCATGAACTCACCAATCACACCCGGCCAGAACATCAGCGGCAGGAACACCGCAAGGGTTGTTGCGGTGGAGGCGATGATCGGCCACGACATCCGTTTTGAAGCACCCGCGTAGGCCTCGTGGGCACGCATTCCCTCAGCGAGTCGACGGTCTGCCAGTTCGGAGACGACAATAGCGCCATCGACCAGCATGCCAACGACCAGAATCAGGCTGAAGAGTACGACGATATTGAGGGTATAACCGAGGTTGTAGAGGATGAATATTCCAGCCAGGAAGGAGGCGGGGATCGCCATACCGACCAGCAGTGCTGAACGTGCACCGAGGATGGCCAGGATCACAATCATGACTAATACAATCGCACTCATGACGTTGTTGGTCAGATCGTTGAGCATATCTTTGATCTCGCCCGACTTGTCCTGCAGGTAGGCGACCTGAAGTGTCTCCGGCCAGTGCTTCTGCTCAGCAGCGACGATCTCTCTGACCTTTTCGATGGTCTGGATAATGTTGGCACCGACGCGCTTTTTGATCTCGAGCGTGATGGCAGACTGGCTACCGACGCGGGCAAAACCCTCCGGGTCCTTGAAGGTTAGACGGATGGAGGCGACATCCTCGAATACGACCACATTATTGTTTGCCACCTTGACCGGCATCTTCAGGATGTCATTGAGATCCTCGATCACACCCGGCACCTTCACCACCATACGCCCGGCACCCGTATCGAGTGCTCCAGCGGCAACCAGCAGGTTGTTGTTGCTGATCAGCTCAAACACCTCACTGAAACGGATGTCGTAACTCTCCATCACCTGCGGGTCGACGATGATCTCCAGGAGATCCTCGCGATCCCCTCCGATATCGGCCTCCAGTACCTGTGGTAGTGATTCGATGCGGTCTTTCAGTTCACGCGCGATGCGTAACATGCCTGCTTCCGGTACCGTGCCGGAAAGGGCCACGGTAAGCACCGGGAAGAGGGCGACGTTGACCTCATGCACCTCCGGTTCGTCGGTGTCGTTGGGGAGTTCGATCTTGGCGATATCGACCTTCTCACGTACATCATCGAGTGCACGCTGGTTATCGACACTCGCTTCGAATTCAAGCGTGACCGAGGCGTGGCCTTCGGCCGCACTGCTGGTCATCTCCTTGATCCCTTCAATCGACTGCAGCTCCTTCTCCATTGGCCGTACCAGCAGGCGCTCAGCATCTTCAGGTGAGATCCCCTCATGTGACATCGAAACGTAGACGATTGGGATCGTTACATCCGGGTCGGCCTCTTTGGGTATCGCCTGCCAGGAGAGTGATCCAGCAAGCAGTACAAACAGCAGTACAAGAATAACGATGCGGCTTCGGTCAAAGGCCGCTTCAATCACGCTTTTCACAGTACTGCCCCTGCGGCAGCCGCTGTTTTGTCGGGTTCAGCAATGGGAATGATCTTTTGATTGTTGATAACAAAACCCTGTCCCAGGGTGACAATCCGAACCTTTTCAGGGAGGCCGGTAATCCAGGTGCCAGCCGATTCATTTCGCAGCATGCGAATGGGGAAAAACTGCACACGATCCTCTTCTGCAACGATGTAGACACCAATAGAGCCGTCGTTACCCAAGGTCAGGTGAGCGGGTGATATAAAATGCGCGCTGACATTGTCGGCAGGGATTGCTAGCGTGGCGCTCATTCCAGCAGCCACGCCTCTGTCGCGGTTATCGATCTCCGCCTCAATTCGAAAGCTACGGGTGGCCTCATCGGCAACACTTGAGATGTAGGTGATGGTGCCCTTGATGCGCTCATCAGCGGCGGTAATAATCTCCAGGGCTTGGCCAAGGGAGAACTTACCGGCCGTAAGCTGTGGTACCTGTGCGGTGGCCAGTAGTCGACTGCACTCAACCAGGGTCGCAAGGTTGTCGCCCATCTGTACCAGCTCGCCCACTTCGATCAGATAATCATTGACGATGCCGGTGAAGGGGGCGCGAATTCGGGTATGCTTGATATCGAGCTTGATGGCTGCCAACTGGGTATTTGCCGCAGCCAGATTGGTCTCAGCCTCGCGCAGTGAGTTCTCTGAACTCAGGTTGGTCTTCCCCAGCTTCTTGATGCCCTTGAGTTTGACTTGATACTGCAGAAGTTGCGCCTTGGCCTCTGCGAGTCGCTCCATTCGATCACCCAATTCGAGAGAGAAGAGTAGGTCACCCTTGCTGACCTGCTGCCCCTTCTCAACGTGAATCTCCTTGATGGTCTCCTCCGTCTCGGCGCGCAGTACGGCGCTGCGGAAGGGTTCAAGTTGTCCCTGAATCTTTACCACGCGCTCGATATCGCTCGCGACGGAGTGGCGATACTGCACCTTCAACAGGCTCACTGGGGCTGTATTTAGCGCTGTGGCGGATTGCTCAACATCGTGTTGCTTCGCATCGCTACCACTCCAGAGCCAGAGCGACAGGGCTACAACGATAGCCATTGCTGCGATAGTCGATTTTCTCATCTTTCAATCCTCAGAAATTACTGCTGTGTTTCGTTGTGCTGGGTTTGACCTGTTACTGATCTACGTGACGTAGTCCAGCAAGCATGAATTCGACGGTGGCATCGATAAAACGATCGTTATCGATGTCACGCCCCCAGCAGTAACCCTCCCAGAGGGTGTTGATCGCGCCATCGAAGCAGGCATGAATGCCGTACTTCATCTCTTCAATGGGCCTGTTGGCAAAGAGACCCTGATCGATGCCGCGCTGTACCAGCTCGTCACCAAACCGGTCGAATTGATCGTCCACTTGATGAAACTGTTCCAGTAGTTCGGGTGTCGCGCTGTTTTTAAAATCACCTCGGTTGCAGTACTGCACTACCCGGCGATACTGCGGGTGTTCAAGGTGATAGCGCAGAGCGAGGGTGGCGGTGTGACGAAACGCCTCATCGGCGGGTAGATCACTACTGACCTGCTGAAAGCTGCTCATCAGGCCACCATAAAAGCTGAGCGTCAGCTTGGCGTAGAGGGCATTTTTGCTGGGGAAGTGTTTGTAGATGGTCCCTTTGCCTATCTCCGCTTCATTGGCGATCTTCTCGACAGTGACCGAAAGCCAGTCGTCGCAATCGAGCAGGTGCAGTGCCGCATCGAGGATCTCCTCTTCACGGCGTGCAAACTCGCGCTCTTTCCTCTCCTGAATACCCATATTTAATACTCGTTGTTTACCAATCAGTGACTACTCGTAAATATATGACTGTCAGTCACAAAACGCAACGCTGGTCATATGCGCTGGCGGTTAATAAACAACTATTTGATATCAAAATTTGTGTAACTTGTTGTTATTTGAGGTGTATAAGAAATGACTGAGTCGGATGTAGAGCTGGTTAGGCGCCAGATTAGAGTGGATGAAATTGAGTGGTGCGCAGGTAGAGGGTGATATTTCATTATCGAGTCCGGTTAATTTCTGGAAGGTTTCTAGTCGCAACGATTGAAGAAAGATAGTGAGTTAAGAGTCGTGGTTGTGTATGAGATTGGCGCTTAGTGATACCGATATGGTTACTCGCCATTGCATGTAATGCTTTTGTGTATCTCTCCCTAAGCTGTGCGAGATGACGAGAGAACCTCAAGTTGGTCTATTTTTTGCTTTAATCACCGGTAGATAGTTAATAGATGGAAAAGACGTCAATGTTTAGACACCAGCCACTGATCCTGCTTCTGAGTACAGCCCTGTTGATGGGGTGTCTTCAGAGACCACCGGTACCGCCAGCCAAATACAAACCACCTGCTGAGAGCACGGTTAATGAACCGACAATGGCTGAGATGTGTAGTCCTTCAGCTGGCGCTGAGTATGGTCTGCTTAAACGGGTCGTTGTGGTCGGGTTTGGCCTCAGTGATCCTGCGCAAGCCAATGATCTTAATGAGATTGAACAGCGTTATCCCAGTCAACTGACCAAGCTGCTAGATGATGAAGGGCGCTTTGTTCTCACCGAGAGAGGCCACACGATACTGGTGCCAGCAGCGCTAGATCTTATGGGTAACTATTCGAGAACGGCTGCAGAGCAGGCAAGACAGGTTGCAGAAGAGCAGGGGGCGCAGTTTGTGATCTCTGGACGCTTTCTGGATCTCTCTTCAACCTACTACGACAACCTGATCGATACGGCAAGGAAGTGGCCGGTACGGCAACTGGTGGTCGAGATTGAGGTTTTTGATGGTTATTCCGGTAGCCTGATTACGCGTCATCTCTATCGAGATAGGGTGAAGGGACGTATCGACATGAAGCAGATCACCCCCTTTGATGGTCGTTTCAACGAGTCAGAGTATGGTCAGGCAGTTGCGCACATGCTCAAGCTGCAGGTGCGAGATATTGTTAACGATCTGGCCTGTATGCCGATGCAGGCAAGGATTCTGAAATTGGATGGTAATACGGTCTACATTGATGCCGGTGCAAATGTTCTATTGCGGCCCAACGATGAATTAAAGATATTTAGAAAGCGTATTGCGGCCCACGATCTGCATGACAAGATGGTTGCTGAAGAGATCCCTTACGGTACTTTGACCATAAAACGCCTCTTCCCCAACAGCTCTATAGGTACGCTGAAGTTGAAGAGAGGTAGGGCAGAGGATCTTAGGCCGGGTGATATTGTTCGTGCCTGGTAAAGGATTGGAGCAGTCCAAAACAGAACCGACCTTAACTGCCTGTCTCGCAGGGCATCCCGTCAAGACAGACGCGATTTCGTCCTGCCTGTTTGGCGCTATAGAGCGCGCGATCAGTGACATTGATTAGACCGTTGTAGTCTTCTATCGACTCATAATATTTTGCTGCACCGATACTTATGGTGACGTTGCTGCTGATCTCATCGTTGGTAAAGGTGTGATTATCAAAGAGCTTGCGCAGTTTATGTGCGAGAAACTCTGCGTTATCGAGCGGTGTGTTGGGTGAGATGACCATGAACTCTTCACCACCATAGCGGCCGATGATATCGGTCTTACGAAGACCCTGTGTCAGCAGCTTAGCGCTCTCTTTGAGTACATAATCGCCAAAGAGATGACCGTAGGTGTCGTTGACTCGTTTGAAGTGATCGAGATCGAGCATCATGACGCAGAGTGGTGTCTTGTAGCGCTGGGCTCGATTGAACTCATACTCGAGTTTCTCTTTCAGGTAGCGGTGGTTGTAGAGTCCGGTCAAACCATCTCTGGTTGAAAGCTCTTCGAGCTTACGATTCTTCTCTTCAAGACTGGCCTGGGTTCGGCCTAAACTTTGACACATCCGGTTAAATGCCTGAGCCAGGGTGCCTATCTCATGGTTGCCATTCACACCAGTGACCTGTGATGAGAGGTCTCCCTCACCAATCGTTTCGATACCACGCATCAGTTTGTTCAGGGGTGTAAAGATGGTTCTTGCCGTGGCTAGCGCGATGACAATGACACAGAGAAACATTGCGACAGAGAGTGTGATCGCACGATCACGTAATTGGGTTATCGGCTGAAAGGCCTCATCCTGGTCCTGTTCGCTAATCAGAATGCAGAAGAAATCATCCATAGTGATCACCATAGAAGAACCCGCAACGGGGACACCGCGATAGTCATCCCAAAGGCCGGTCACCTCTTGTTGTTCACTGATTCCGATCTCGACCGGATAGGTGTTGACCTGAAGCTCGTGATCACTGTTATCCAGAAAGAGTGAGTCGGTGATCATTCGACTGTTTCTATCGACCAGATAGGTCTCACCCGTCTTGCCAATACCTCGAATCTGAGATTTAGCACCGAGGTCGACAATAAGTTGGCCGCGAAGCAGATTATTGAACGCCTCGGCACTGAAATGGACGACCAATACACCGATTGGATTCTCATTCATACCGTTAGGATAGATGGGCGAGGCGACCTCAAGCTCGGGCGGACCATTTTTATGGGCGTGGATATCGCTGATGAAGGTTCGCTGCAGGCCCTGAGTGTAGTAACGCTTCTCTTTTTTGCTTACACCGATTTTGCTCTCATCGCTGGATGCGATAACGATTCCTTCGTGAGAGAGCACGTCAATGTAGAGAATTGAATTATCGAGGGGGACCTTATTGTAAATGAGGTGTTTGTTGAGTCGGGTTAGTGATGAAATACGTGTCCGTGCATCTGCGGTCATAAGCAGTTGATCACGGATGTAGCCGTCAGAGGCGTAGTTGCGTGTGACGATTTTGAAGCTATTTAGGAAAAGAAAAAGCTCTCCCTCACGAAATTCAGAGACTGCATTGAGTCCGGCAAGTGTGCTGCGTTCAAGCGCCCCCTTAGCTTCGCTGTAACCAATAATGCCGATCATTCCAGCAGGAATGATGGAGATAAGAAGGGAGATGATCACCAATCGATATCGGATAGACATAGTTCCCATCATCCAATGTAAATGGTGCGTTGTCGAGCGGCATTAACCTACTCTTAGGGTGTAGTAATCATGCTCTGTTGAGAGGGTTATTATTCTGTGTCCCTTGGGGCCTAAAAAAAGCGTGATCGATTAGGTTATTAACTAAATAGATGAAGGAGTGCAAGACACCACTGATGCTCAGTGAGGGCATTCACTTAAAATGAAGCTGGTTATCATATGAGGGATCGTATTAGTCCATATAGTAGAAACAGCGAGGGTCGCGCAGCGAAAGACGGGGATTAACCGATGTTTTAACCACGCCGCTTTCCGTTTGCAGTGAGGGGGCAGCTAACTCCATCTCCATCTTTGTCGTGATGTTGGTTGCATGGCCATAGCAGCGGGGTGGACCTGCGACAATAGGGATAGGTAGTGGTTTGTTGACCATCTCAACAGGCGTGGGGGGAGTGGGCTCCGCCTCTGATTCAGCGGATGTAGCGGATGCAGTTTTAACGGTTTCAGGCATGGAAGGTTCTGTTTTGCTGACCTCTGACTCCTCCTCATTCTCCTCTGTGACGCCTGAACGCAGTTTGTTAAAGGCATCGACGATAAAGTTTTTGTTCTTACCGAACAGATAACCAATAACTCCACCGATTACCGGGCCAGCGGGATGGGCAGTCGCTGCGCCACCCAGTGCCGTCCCTGCGATGACGCCAACACGACTGTCGTTGTCTGTATTGCTGTGCTGTTCCTGTTGAGGACTTTCCATACCCTCGTCGGCGGCTAATGGGCCGGTAACAGGAAAGCAGCTGATGAGAAGTGTGATTATGAGTGCGAAGTTTTTCATCGGTTTCTCTCTCATTTAAGCGCCAGTGGCAGGCACGGCTGGCCGAGCCCCTTGACGCGGTTGCAGAGATCACGGGCTGAGGCCTCACTGCCTCCCGGAGCTAAAGTGAGTCGGTAGAGGGTAACTCTACCTTCGGTATGAGCTAATACACGGTGACTGTAGTTTTTCAGCGTGACCTTTACCTTCTCACTGATGCTACTCCAGCCCGACTCAGCTCTGGCATGGCTGGTGTATGAACCCAGCTGCAGGGTGAACCCTCCTAAATCGGGTTTGCGTACTGTAGATGGTTCTTTTTCTGCTGTGAGAGCAGGTACGCAGGCCTGCTTTGCTGCCTTAAAACGAGCGCAGTACTGCTCGGCACTGGCACGACTCATCTGCTCTTTAGTGGTAATACGGTAGTAACGTGAACCGTTGATCAGCGCGCTGTTGATGGAGGCGTGAAGATCCTGGGTAAGAGTAGGGTGACGCTGTTGAATGGCTTTCCAACTGCGCTCTGCCTGGGCCTGTGCACTGAATGAACCGAGTTGCAGTGATATTTTGCCTGCAGTGCGTTTAACCTGGAGAGGCTGGGGTTCACGTTTTGCCACGGTTATCGGGGTTGTTTCCTGCTTACTCGTGATGATGGGACGGTAGCGGTTGGGCTGTTTTTCTGTTGTTGCAGCAGCCTTGCCTGGTGATTGAGTTTGAGTCGCTTTCGGGTGGCTGGCTCCGAGGATGATGTCACTGTTATTAAGTGTCGTTCCCTTGTCTGTAATGGCCAGTGTTGTCGGTTGCTTAATAATCTGCATGGCATCGTTTGCTACGAGCTTAACGTTGTACTCTCCAAGTGGCAGCATGTAGAAACGGTAGAAACCATCAAAGGCGCTGCGCTGACGCTGAACCAGGCGGTTGTTAGCGTCGAATAGCTCGACGACAACATTGGGCAGGGGAGAACGATTGCCATCACTCTGCTGCAACAGGAGGGTGCCATCGATCTCCCCCGTCGGTGTGAGCGGGAAGTCCAGCCTGGTCAGCTTTCCAGCGGTTAACGTGATCGTATGTGATTCGTGTTGAGGTAGCAGGTAGGCATCCTTGATGCTTGCTATATCAAGTTCGATATCGATTGGGGTATCGGTCGGCAGGTTGGTCATATAGAGATGGCCGCTGCGATCGCTTCGAGAGACCTGTTCACCCGCTGCGCCACGAATCGAGACGCCCGCAACACCGCGTTCTCCGCTGTCTAGTGTGCCGTTGTTATTGCTGTCCTCGAAAACCGTTGCTGTAATGGTTCCGTGGTGATTCCGCTCACGGCTGTCTATCTCGCTATCCTGAATCGGCTGATAACCGAGGGCCAGATTGGCAGAGACCATGCCGGTGTAGTCACCGTCACTGCTAAAGGCGATAGAGGGGGTGACTATTAGTGCATCGCTGCGCCAGTTAATGCCCGCAGAGTAGTGGTTGAGATCATCGCCATCGATGTTATGGGTAAAGTCGAAATTCATGCTTAGTCGATCTTCGAGATTCAACAGGGCTGAAATAAAGAGCGAGTCGATACGCTCATCTGGGTAGATTGAGTAGTCGAGACGACCACGTAGAAAGAGGGGGGCTAAATGTTTGCTGAGTTGCAGCGTACCTTCAACCATCTCCGATTCGTCAGCGGTTGATTCAAGGCGAATATATCTAAGGTCGTGGCTGAGATAGGCGCTGTTGATATATGCGGTGAGCGTGTTGCTCAAAATGCTCTCACGATGATTTTCATAGTCGCGATCTTGCAGGGTGAATTCGATGGGTATCCCGGCGAACTGACCGCTGGCTGAGATGGAGGTGATCGACTTTAGGTGATTATTTGATGTATAGCTCTCTTCAGTAATGAAGTCGTCGTAGAGGGCAAGGCTGGCACGTAGATTAATGCCCCGTAACGATTTCTGCAGAAGCAGGCGATAGCTACCACCCCCGCGTGAGTCCTGCGTGGTGTCGAGGCTGGCAAAGATGCCGGGCAGGGCGCCGCGAAGGCCGAGGTTGAGATAGTGGTGGCGGCGATCACCCAGCTCAACACTGTGAAGAGCTGCGCCCAGTGAGAATTTATCGTTCAGGCCGTAATCGATTTTTGCGCTAAGACGAGGGTTTCTGGCGACCTCATCCTCCTGTAGATCAAACAGCTGCTCGCCCTGTTCACTGAGAGAGAACTGATAGATCGCCTTACCCTTCTGCAGCATGCCTGGGCCGACAAAGTGACTACGGCTGATACGTCGGATCTGGCCGTTAGGGCCGTAGAAGATAAGTTCGAAGTCGTTGTTACCGTAGTAGAGCGGAATGTTGCTAAAGACGTAGCGCCCATTTTCGGGAGTCATCAGATAGCCGATGAGTAGATTGTTGCGATAGAGCTCCACTTCCCAGTTTGGTAGCAGGTCGCCTCTAAAATCGGTGGTGTCGAAGCTATATTCATGCTCGAGATCACTATTCTCAAACTTGATGCCGAGCTCCTGATTGCCACCCTCATAGAGTGGAATCTCTACGGTATTTAGATCGCCAACCTTGATGCGTGATGCGCGTAATGGGCCCAGCAGACCCTTGTTTGCATCGGTGCGGCTAACGCTAAGACG
The DNA here is from genome assembly GCF_002020875.1 of Solemya pervernicosa gill symbiont. Taxonomy (NCBI): domain Bacteria; kingdom Pseudomonadati; phylum Pseudomonadota; class Gammaproteobacteria; species Solemya pervernicosa gill symbiont. The sequence continues at coordinate 45,233 of NZ_MPRL01000009.1, forward strand.
CGCACCGTCCAATAGATCGCTCTCATCACCTCGGAGATAGAACTCACTGGAGATAAAGGGGAGTTCATTATTCGTAATCAATGCATAACCACCGCTGAAGTCTGGCTTGTTCTCTGTGCCGTGACGTCTGACTCGATAGTCGAGGCTTAGATCGGTTGTTGGAAGGCTCCTGGCTGGATAGGGGAGTGCATGTTGTCTCGTATGAACCGCAGTCTGATTGAATGTTACTGGGTGCTTCCCTTCGTGTCGCGTCTGTATGGGTAGTGTCTCCAGGGCCTCAAGCTCAACTCTCATGCGAGACTGGTTAAAAGAGAAGTCGATCGGGAACCAGTTCGATAGCTGTGAGAGCTCAACATAGATTTCGTTGTTGGCAGAGTAGACGCTGTTTGCAGGTATCACACTGCGACTGCCATCAATGGTGACTGCTGCACTGTTGATATCGAGTTCAAAGTCGCGCTCCCGGCTGATCGTCCATCCTCGTCCGCTACCTGCAACGGGGTTGAGTTCAATCGGAAAACCGAGCTTTTCGACCACGACCCCAAGCGGTAATAGCAGACTCTGCTGGTGTCGATAACCGATGACATCGGTAGCGATCAGCTCACCATCAAGCTGCATATCTAGCGTAAGCCGCTGTTGTGTTGTTACCTCAGCATTCGCGTTTGGAATGATGAGGAGTGTCAGCAACATGAGCGATAACAGACGACAGAATTCAGGCAGCGAAGGGCTCACCTTCTGCTTGATAGGCGTCAAACTCCCGTCATTACTATTATCAGGGAGTGTTCTAGTTGTATGTAACTGCATGAAATTAAACATAATAGGCATGTTCGCCGTAGTTTCTCTCAATAAAGAGATAGCAAGCGGCGTGCCACAAATGAGGTTGGTGTATCGATTTCTGCCTGTTCCGGTGTTTAACGGATAGATTGGAACGAAGCTAAGGAGCCGAAAGGGTGATTCGATTTTGCCTGCTCCTACGGGCCGTCGCTGGAGTGCAAGTGACGTTCTCCCTCGCGTTGCTCGGTCGTCGAACCTGGAGGTTCTCACCAAGGCCTTCGGTCGTACCCCACAAACAAAAAAGGCCCTCTATCGAGGACCTTTGTTGTTTGTATGGCGCGCCCGAGAGGATTCGAACCTCTGACCTGCCCCTTAGGAGGGGGCTGCGCTATCCAGCTGTGCCACGGGCGCTAAAGGTTGCGAAGTATAACAATGAGAGACTATTTGGCTATAGCGATTGATCGTGTGCTGTGGCTCTGGCGCACCGCGTTAGAGTTTATATGGCACCTACACTCTGCATGTACTGTTTTGGGCCTTGCATGATGGTGCTGCCGAGCTGGGTGAGTCTACCGACAGACTCGATGGTGTTGAGTCCATCTCTGAAGCAGCTGGCATGGTGTCCGATGAGTCTCTCTACCTCCTTGTTACTCTCATCATCAAGTAGGCTCGAGTCGAGAATTTTCTGCATTCCATAGTGCATACGCGAAAGCACAAAGGTGGCGTGGTAGATGCCATCGATGGGGCGTAGATCCTCTCTCAGTGGTGAGCTGTGCCGCTCCTCCTCAGGATTTTCGACCAGTGGACCTTCGACTGAGAGTCCAAACAGCAGGCAGTGAGCCGACTCGTGGATCAGTGTGTCGAGTACCTGTACCAGCGTCTTGTGGTAGTCGGCATTGATAAAGAGCGTGCCCCAGAGGTAGACCGAGGAGGCACCGTGGAAGGTGATGCCGTCGCTATTCCTGGCACTGCTGGCCATCACGATCTCGGTTGTCAGTGCTCTGATCTCCTCGCCCAGTTCTGGCAGAACCTGATCGATGATCTCAAGGGCCTCGTGGATATGGGGGGAGACTCGCTCAGCAGATGAGGCGGAGGGTGCAGTCAGGTGCAGGGGGACGTCTGGTTCAATCTCAACGTTGCGAATATAGAGATCGATACTCTCTCTATCGAGGTCGGTCTCAGAGAGGGTGATTACTGAGAGACCGCCTGCGGCTGCTTCGAAGCTGGAGAGCTTCGTAAATAGTTGTTTGGCCAGTTCGATATCATCTTGCAGTAACGCTGAAGCGAGATCGTAGTAGTAGCCAAAAATGCCGGGCTTGATGAAGGTGGTTTTGTTTAGTGTTGCTAACCAACTGTCGATTGGGGGAGGCTGGCTGGTTGTATCTGATAACTGTTGATGCAGATAGCTGAGGCTATCTATTAGCCGTGCTTTCATCTCGCAGTAAAGTGCGTCTGCACGCCTGCGGTCGGGGAGAAAACCGATAGGAAGTGTGCTGTTATTGAAGGCTGTGACCATAGATTTAGTTCACGCTTTACCGTTCAATCCAACCACCCCCCTTAAAAGCATGGGGAGCGGAGAGAATTAGATTGAGATCAGGCTGTGAATTTATCTATGCCAGGTTTTGCACCACCGATCTTGCCACCACGAACTTTAAGGTTCTTAGTTTTGACTGTTCCGACCTTGACGCCGTTTGTTGCGTCGTCGCTAGTGTCTGAACTGGTTTCGAGCCATTGGCTGCCAAGGAGTTTGCTGGGATCAATCGAGACTTTTGCTTCCTTATTATTTGAATCGTTCATGTCTATTCCTTTATTTGATTAAGATACCCCGTGAAGATTAGCTATGATCAGCCTCTGCTGTCAAAGTAGAGCTCTAGTATTATCAATGATTTATACAGGGTATTTGCAGGAGAGAGGGGATAAATGGAGCGATGATCAATTTCATCACAGCAACGGGACACGACTATTCAGTTGAGGCATTGAGTGAGGCTGATGGTGGTTTTGATCTGAAAACATCCAGTTACGATGAACTTTTTGCCAAGCGATCGCTTACTGCTGGTAGCTATATCTTTTCTGACCTGGAACGTCTGATGCCGTGGGAGTTACGTATTGCGAGTGAGGTTTACCACTCCTTGAATAAGGCCGAGGGTTGTCGACCGCTAAACAATCCCGCAAGGGCGCAAAGTCGCGTTGAACTGTTAAAAGGTTTGCACCGTCTAGGAGTCAATGATTTCGACGTCTATCGTGCCGATGAGTATCCTGCTCCTCGCCGGTTTCCGGTGTTTGTAAGGTGGGAGGGCGACCACGGCAAGCCGCTCTCAGATCTGCTGCTCACCCAGGCTGATCTTGAAAATTCTCTGACGCAACTTAGAGAGACAGGTTACCCCTTGCGAGGTCTACTGGTGGTTGAATTTTGTGCCGAGGAGACATCACCGTCGGTTTATCGAAAATATGGTGCATTCAGAGTGGGTGATCGGATCGTCGCTCACCACTTTGTGATTGAAGATAACTGGAACGTTAAGTACGGCAAGATTGGACTTGCCAGTGATGATGATTTTCGTGATGAGATTGCCTACGTACGCGAGAATCCACATGCGGAGCAGTTGATGAAGATCTTTCAGCAGGCGGGTATTGAGTATGGCAGGGCTGACTATGGTCTGGTTGGTGGACGAATGCAGGTCTATGAGATTAACACCAATCCCCACATCAAGGTCGGTGTGAAACACCGTTCCCCACTACGCCGAGAGGCACTCGCAATAGGAGAGAAGAGTCTTCTGGATGCCTTCGCAGAGATTGATGTAATGGGACAACACAAAGATAAAATCAGCTTGGACTCTAAACTATTATGTCCCTATCGGCCCTATAAAAACCTGTTCAAAAAACGATATCTGAGGCGTCCATGATCTCAGTAGTGATCCCTGTGCTGAACGATGCCATAGCGCTTCACTCCCTGTTATTGCAACTTAATGACCAGCGCGATGAGATGGTTGAGCTGATTGTTGTCGATGGTGGCAGCAGTGATGAATCTGTTGCGCTTGCACATGAGCTAGCAGATAGGGTGGTAGTCACCAGATCGGGTCGTGCGCTCCAGATGAATGCGGGGGCGGACGTTGCAAGGGGAGATATACTCTGGTTTATCCATGCCGATACGGTGTTGCCCGCAACGGCACTGGTACTGCTTCATCAGGCTATCAATCAGCAGTCCTCGCCCGAGGTCTGGGGACGTTTTGATGTCTCTATCGAACCTAAAACAGCGCTGATCGGTGTGGTTGAGAAGATGATGAATCTGCGTTCACAACAGACTGGAGTGGCAACGGGGGATCAGGCGATCTTTGTGACCACCAGGCTCTTCTGGCGTGTTGGTGGCTATCCTTCGATTGCATTGATGGAGGATGTGGCGTTGAGCAAACGGCTGCGACAGGTGGCTAGGCCTATAGCTCTACACGAGCGTGTCGTTACCTCTGGGCGACGCTGGTTGCAGCGTGGTGTGGTGAGAACCATCCTGTTGATGTGGTGGCTGCGTCTCTGCTATCTCATCGGTGTCGATCCACAGCGGCTCTCAAGCTGGTATCGGTAGGGTGAAATTTGCTAAGGGTCGAATCGCCGTCTTTGCGAAACAGCCACTGGCGGGGCGTGTTAAAACCAGACTGATACCTGCTACTGGGGCCATCGGTGCAGCACGTATTCATCGAAAGTTAGTGGTGCAGACTGTTGCAACCGTTTCACAATCTGACCTCGCCCCCGTGACGCTTTGGGTTGCCCCGAATCGTTGGCACCCCTTTACACAACGACTACAGCAATACTACTCATTTGAGCTGTGTGTGCAGCATGGATTGGATCTAGGAGAGCGAATGGCATCTGCTTTTAGGGTGATGTTAAGCGATGCCCCCTATGCACTGTTGATCGGCACCGACTGTCCGTCGATTGATGCCTCCTATCTGCAGCAGGCCTTCGATGTATTGGAGCAGGGAGCTGACGCTGTCTTTGGTCCTGCTGAAGATGGCGGCTATGTGTTGGTTGGTCTGCGTCGCGGCGCCTCACTCCCTTTTTCTGCAGTGGAGTGGGGGAGTGGTCGGGTGATGCAGCAGACACGCCGATTGATGCGTGCCTCTGGTATGGAGTGGAAGGAGCTTAAGCCACTCTGGGATGTGGATTACTGGCGTGATGTGAGGCGAATGCGCCGCTTGGATTAGACCGACAGGTTTTTGCGAATCATCTCTCGCTGCAACTGAGCGGTTTGGTTAGAGATGCGTAACTCCTGGGCACGGGTCAGCTTGTGGAACTGAGCACCGATGTGTTGTTTATCTGTAAAGTCATTGATACGAGAGTTTCTGATCTCAATTGAACACTCGATCTTCTCTTTTTTAGAAAGCTGAATGGTGCAGGGATAGACGTCACCAATAGATACGTTGACCACTGAGTCGGTAATAACCGCACCAAAACCACCTTGAGAGATATCGGAAATGAGCGCAGTGACGTGATGAGCTTCCAATTCGATGGTGACCTGAATGTTGCTGGCCAGGCTGATTGGTACACGGAAATAACTTCTCAGCTCGTGATACTCGACCGGTCTCGGTAGGTCGATGACGTAGGAGAGGTAACCGTCGTCGCTACGCTTAATGCCTTTAAGGTGACAGGAAAAACGGACATCGACGCCATTCAACTTGGCATAGACACGTGCCTCTCTCGATTTGATGAAGTGGTCGTGACCGATTGATGGGGTGAGTTCATCAAGCTCAACAACATCTGTCTCATCATCGTGTATGACATTGATCAATGAGCTGCTATAGGTGCCCTTACTGTTGGGCAGGCTGAGCGAGAGCAGGGCGTGCGACTCCTGAATACGTTTCAATATTGAACGTATCTGCGCAGGATCTTTGAGATATTGAGCTTCGCTCTTTTTAGGGGTGTTTTTTTCAGCCATTACCGCTTGCATGACCGTATTTTTCTCTTTCGGTCTAAATATTTCGCTAAGCACGCAATACTACCCGATTTTTCTACGTTTGGCTGATGATCCGAGGCGCTAAGCCTTGGCGATGGTGTGACCGGTGTGCTGCGAGGTAGATATACCACTGTCGTTATAGAGGCTAGGGCTCTGGCTCTGGCCGTTGACGATCGAAATGGCACGCTGGAGATGACGTTTTACCAGTTCGATCGAACCACCATTGATCTCGTTCAGCTTTTTACACTCGGTCAGATCGTCTAGTAATCCATTCCAGGTGTCGAGAAGAACCGGTTCATTACCCAGGCGAGCGATCAGCTGCTGCATGCCTGCCTGATTGTTTTCGTAACCTGCTGCCTTGAGAAGGGTGACGCGCCTCTGGTCGTTGGCATCGATTTTCCCGATTTGTGTCTCTTTCTCAGCGGCTAACACCTCCAGTTCGGCGGTGTCGTTCTGTCTCAGTGCAGAGCGCTCCTGATTCAGTAACTCAAGTAATGCTGTGACATTGGCTCGCTGGTTGGCGAGCAGATCGACGAGCATTGCGATATGACGAGACTGATCCATGATTGACTCCACTGTTGGCTGTTTAGCCCAGACTCTCTTCAAGACCCATCAGCTTCTCCGCAACCTTCTCCGGATTGACCTGATAGCTCCCATTCGCGATGGCCTCGCGGAATGCGGCAACCTTATCGGTATTGACCACCGGTGTGTCGGCCAACGCCTCACTAAGATTGCTGAGACGGCTAGCGGTATCGGTCAGGCTGACACTGTCGCCCTGAGTAGTCGGAGCACCCTTGTCTGCCGATTCACCCTTGCCACCCTGAACCTCCTTATCCTGCTTAGAGGTTCCAGCGCCCTGGGTAGCCCTGTTGTTTAACCCATTGATTTCGATGCCCATTGTCTTATCTCTCCACTTTATACTTTTAGGTTATCTGCACTAATTGTCGGCAGCAACCGGGAAACCTTTAGAAATAATTTTAACTATTTAAAGACGAACCTCAACCACACCCGCGCGGATGATTGTCGCCTCGATAACACGTTTAGAACTGCTGTTCTTGACCTTGATTCGTTCACCGATAGCACCATCACCCATTGCCTCTCCTCGGGCACGAATCACCAGTCCTCCACTGGAGGCGAGTATGGTGACACCTTCACGGCGTTTGATCGCCAGGGGCTGTTTGACCATTGCAGGCGTGATGACGGTGTCGGCCTTGAGTGTCTGTTTCAGCTCCATGCCGTAGAGCGCCTTGGCCTCGGTGAAAAAGCCGCGTGAAAGCGTAGAGATCTCACGATCAACCAGTTCAAAATCAGTTGCAGAGATCAATCTGCCACGGGGTAGCGGTTGTGAAGCGACCGCGATCTTATCATAGAGGTGAATGTTGGCCGTGAGGTAAGCCGTCCAGGGTGTTTCGCTGTTACATTTCACACCAATGGAAGTTGTTCCACTCATCTTTGCACCCGGTCGTAGAAAGGTGGCCAGAGGTTGATCGCAAGCAATCAACCGAAGACGTCGATCGAGTTTTCCCACCTCAATTTCAGCTGGAATGGAGTAGTGCGATGTCTTTTCCTTTATATACTGCTGCACACTGCTATATATCGACTCATGCCCCTGATATTTGACCGGTTCGGCCGCGTGGATCTTATTAGAGATCGGCAGGGCGGCGAGCAGCAGGGTGAAGAGGCGTAGATAAGCGTTATGCCCATTTTTTTGACTCTTGGGCATTGTCACTGCGTCAAAGAAACGGCATCCCAGTTTGGAATGATTATCTTTTTGTTTAGATTGATTAAATTGTACTCTTCTGTACATAATCGCTTCTACCAGTCGCATACAACATTAGCTTTTCAGCACGGTTTTTTTCATCTGAATAACTACGTTGCAACAGGCGTGCCAAAAATATCGGTTCAAGAATCTGCTGAATTGGACGATAGTTTCAGGCAGATAGCCAACAAGAAGCTTGAGGAGGTCCCATGGCGGGCATAATGGATGGTGTAGACCAGCGTACACAGCTAGCTGGACACAACCGATTAGAACTGTTGATGTTTCGCCTCGGTGCGCGACAACGTTTTGGCATTAATGTTTTTAAGGTGCAGGAGGTTATTCAGTGTCCTGCGCTCACCAGCGTGCCTCACTCCCATCCAGTGATACGCGGCGTAGCCAATCTACGTGGTAATACCATTCCCCTGGTCGATCTTGGTATGGCGATCAAGATGAAACCGATCGATGATCTCAAAGAGGCCTTTGTCATCATCACCGAGTTCAACCGCACCACCATTGGTTTTCTGGTTAGCTCGGTTGACCGCATTATTAACACCAATTGGGAAGATATTCTGCCGCCGCCGAAGGGCATGAGTCGTGGCACCTACCTTACTGCTGTGACCCGTGTTGATGATGAGCTGGTTGAGATTATCGACGTGGAGAAGGTTCTGGCAGAGGTAATGTCCGTCAGTGAGGAGATTTCTCAGGAGGTTCTCTCCGATGTTGATGAGGTGGGAGATATGCCACATCACGTGCTGATTGCCGATGATTCCAGCGTGGCACGTAACCAGGTTAAACGTACCCTCGACCAGATCGGTGTGGAGACAACGCTTGCCAATGATGGCAAACAGGCGCTCGATATCCTGCTGAAATGGGCGGAGGATGAGGATCCAAAGCTGAAGCGCCTTGCAATGGTGCTCTCCGATATCGAGATGCCAGAGATGGACGGTTACACTCTGACCACCTCAATCCGTAACGATCCGCGCCTGACCGGCCTCTATGTTCTGCTCCACTCATCTCTCAGTGGCGTCTTTAACAATGCCATGGTTGAAAAGGTAGGAGCCAACAAGTTCATCGCCAAGTTTAAGCCCGATGAGCTGGCTGGGGCCGTACTGGATCGGATTAAAGCGGTCGACAACGCTTAACAATTTGTCTCATATCGAGCCGTTGGTAGTGGTGAACTCCAACGGCTTGTTTCTTTATAATCCTCTTCCAAAGATAAACATTGCAGCTTTTTTAGTGGCTTACGTGGTCAATTGCAGGTAATCTGGCGTCCGGTCTAGAACAGACTTTCAGGGACGATTTATTATCATCCAGATAGGGAAAGGTCTGTAGTTGAGAGAGTTAAGGTAGCGATAGTGTCCAAGGCGTTTTGTACCCAGCAAGAGTATCAGGGTTTCCAGAAGTATCTGGAGGATACCTGTGGCATCGTACTGGGTGACAACAAGCAATATCTCGTTTCGAGTCGCCTGACTAAGGTCTTTACTGAGTACAGTCTCGGTTCACTCGGCGACCTATTGACCAAACTTAATAGCGGCATTGTAAGAGGTCTGCGCGAGCGGATTATCGAAGCGATGACAACCAACGAGACCTCCTGGTTCCGCGACAACTACCCCTACGATATGTTGATGGAGACGCTACTGCCCGAGCTGGCGAAAACCAAGCGCAACATGCCGATTAAGGTGTGGTCTGCAGCTTGCTCTTCGGGGCAGGAACCCTACTCAATCAGCATGATCACCCAGGAGTTTCAGCAGAAAAACCCCGGTGCGCTCCCCGGTGATGTGCAGGTAACCGGTACCGATATCTCGCCAGCGATTCTCTCAGAGGCGAAGGAGGGTGTTTACGACAACCTCGCGGTAATTCGTGGTCTCTCCCCGGAGAGAACGCAGCGCTTCTTTACCCAGAAGGAGCATAAGTGGCAGATCAATCCGGATGTTAAACGTCGGATTAGCTTTCGCGAGCTTAATCTGATGCAGAGCTACACCCTGTTGGGTCGTTTCGATATCATCTTCTGCCGTAATGTCCTGATCTACTTCTCAGCCGAATCGAAGAGTGACATCCTGTCGCGAATGGCCAAGGCGCTCAATCCTGGTGGCTATCTCTTTCTCGGTGGTTCGGAGTCAATTGCCAACTACTCAGATGATTTTGAACTGGTACGTATGCCGCGTGGCGTCGTATATAAGGTTAAATAGGAAGAGGGCTGTAGTGCCAGTGGCGGGTAACGTGGAAAGAAACCCGGCAACACCTTCGTAACGCTTATACACGTAGGGTAGGTCGAGCAAAGCGACCCCCACCACATAGCAACGTAATTACACTCATTCACCCTTGGTGGGTTTCCCTAATAGGACTCGAACCTACGGTTCATCGCGCTTTCGCTCAACCCACCTTACATTCAATAGATGCGTGCAAGAGAGCAACTCTCTGTTCACAGTTCGGGCGCGTCAACAAACCATCACCTATCGATTGCCGTAATCCTTAAAACCTTGCCGCATGGCGGCGAATTCTTGCCGTTTAGTACCTCTTGTTACCTTCAAAATGTTACAACCAGTTGTTATCTATGAAATAAACGCTAGTGGCATATCTTTTGCATTTTCTCTGTCCAGAAGAGAAATGTGTGAGGTGCAAGATGCCAATAAATATCGATTCAGCATTGGGGATTCATTCAGAAGCGCTACGGGTTCGTGCTCGTCGTGCCGAGTTGATCGCATCCAATCTGGCCAATGCCGATACCCCCAACTACAAGGCGCGCGATATCGACTTCAAGGCCGCTTTGGGGCAGGCGCAGGACCAGATGTTGGGGATGCAAGGTATGAACCGCACCCACTCAAACCATATCACCAGTGCCAGTTCAGGCGGTGTCGGCATGGAACCGGCTTATCGAGTTCCCAATCAGGCATCACTTGATGGCAACACCGTCGATGTGCACGTTGAACAGGCTGAGTTTTCTGAGAACTCCATTCAGTACCAGGCGAGCCTGAGATTCCTGGGTGACAAGATCAAGGCGATTCGCGGCGCCATTCGAGGAGAGTAATTATGTCGCTATTTAATGTATTTGATGTGTCAGGTTCGGCGTTAAGTGCACAGTCGGTGCGTCTTAATACCGTTGCCAGTAACCTGGCGAATGCCGATAACGTCGCGACCACACCTGAAGAGGTGTACAAGCCGCGCCAGCCTGTCTTCTCGGCCATTCTCGACTCGATGAATCCAAACCAGGCTGCCAAGGGTGTGCGGGTTGATGGTGTAGTCGAGAGTCAGGCCGACCCACTAATGAAATATGACCCCGGTAATCCACTCGCCAATGAGCAGGGCTATGTCTACAGCCCCGATATCAGCACCGTGGAGGAGATGTCGAACATGATCTCCGCCTCTCGTTCCTATCAGAACAATGTTGAGGTGATGACCACCTCCAAACAGCTGCTAATGCGCACGCTGCAGCTTGGCCAGTAGGGGGGTAGCTGATAATGACAAACGCGATTGATCAATCGACCCTCTCAGCCCTTGGGCTATCTACAAAAACAGCGAGTAAGGATGCTGAGGTTGATGCCAATGCACTCGGTCAGGAGCAGTTCCTGACCCTGATGCTGACTCAGCTACAAAATCAGGATCCCTTCAAGCCGATGGAGAGTGGTGAGTATCTGACCCAGATCGCTCAGTTCAGTCAGGTCACCGGTCTGCAGGATCTACAGACTTCATTCGACGACTTTGCCGGCAGGATGCAATCGAACCAGGTGCTTCAGGCATCGAATATGGTCGGTCGCACGGTGCTGGTCGAACCGCAAATGTCTGATGGCAAAGCGGTTGGCAACCTCAATGAGGCTGGCTTGGCCGGTGGTGTTGAGCTGCCGCAGGCGAGTGAAAAACTCACCGTAGAGATTTACGACACCTTTGGTCAACACGTCCGCAGCATTGACTACGGCAGTGTGGAGAAGGGGATTAGCTATTTCGTCTGGGATGGACTCAATGAGCAGGGTGAGGCAGCACCACCCGGACGCTATCTGGTAAGCGCTAATGCGCGTTTTGGTAATGAAGTAGAGGCAGTGGAACCGCTGATGGCCGACTCGGTTGGAAGCGTATCACTGGGTACAGGTACAAGTGGTTTCAAAGTCAATCTGAACGGGCTGGGAGAGTCGGAATTCTCTCGCATTCGCCAGATTATGTAATCGATTTCAGGAGATATTAACTATGTCATTTAATACAGCACTGTCAGGTTTGAAAGCGGCCGCAGCCGATCTGGGCGTCATTTCAAACAACATCGCAAACGCCAGCACCAACGGCTTTAAGCAGTCTCGTGCAGAGTTTGCCGATGTATACGCCGTTTCCTCCAGTGGTACCTCATCCAATGCGATCGGTAGTGGTGTGCGTCTTGCCGCTGTATCGCAGCAGTTCACCCAGGGCACCATCTCTTACACCGATAACAACCTTGATCTGGCGATCAACGGTGATGGTTTTTTTGTCCTTGAGGATAACGGTTCACGACTCTACTCACGTGCCGGTAGTTTTCAGGTTGACCGTGATGGCTATGTGGTCAACAACCTCAGCCAGCGTTTGATCGGTTTCCAGGCCGATGCGACCGGTGCAATCACCGGTGCGATTGGTGACATGCAGCTCGATACCTCAAACATCCAGCCTAATGCAACTCAGGATGTGGATGTGTCGGTGAACGTTGACTCTGCGGCGGCGGTTCCAGGTAATCCTACAGCAACCACCGGTATCGATATTAGTAGTGGCGATCTCGATACCGACCCAACCGCAACCAACAACTTTGCGGGCCTGACCGTAATAGATGATTACGGTTATGAGCATGATCTTGACCTGTCGCTGACGGCCTTTGAAGGTACCAGTGCAGATTTTACCGGGCTGATCACAAAATCAGATTATTCGGGTGCGGGTGAAACTGCGACGATCGATTTCACATACGACAATGGTTCAACCACCGCTATAACCCTGAATGCTAACTATGCAACGGATGATGGTGTTCTTGGTGAGGTCGTTAGCCAGCTAAATACCGCCACGGTAGCCGGTCGTTTTACCTATGACGCGGGCACCGATGTCATTACCGACACCCTGAGCCCATACACCGTTGACGTTTCCACCGTCACTGATGGAACAACCGCCTCGGGCTTTGCAACCACTCAGACCGGTACAGAACGTCTAGGCGAATATGACGTGACCTACACCGTTGATGGCGTAGCGAGTCTGATACCTCAGACCATTACCCTCGGCGGTAATCAGAACATCAGCATCGACCTGACGGGTAATGCCAGCAATCTGCTCAACGCGCCAGATCTTAATATCGATCTCTCCTTCGCCAACATGACGCAGACGACGCCTGCAGCAGCGGTTTCGACCGTTATTGCTGATGGTGTCGACAAACAGGTTATTGCCTTTGATCCCGATGAGCCCGCGAGCTACAACAACTCAACCTCTTTGAGCGTCTATGACTCTCAGGGTGGTACCCATCTGCTGACTACCTACTATCGCAAGATGCCAGAGCCCAATAAGTGGGAGGTTCACCACTTCATGGATGGCGCTGCTGTCTATCCAAACGATGATCCCGATCTCAATTTCATCGCTGAGTTCTCTCCAGGTGGTTCGATCAGCCAGCTCTGGGCACGTGACGACTCTAGCCAGCCCGATCAGCCCACAGTTGCTGACAGCGCCATCGCTACCCTCTCATTCAACATGACCGGCATCGATGTCGACACCCCCGGAAACGATGTCGACCCCATCGATCTGAGTGTTGATGTCAGTGCCCTGACGCAGTACGGCGCCGACTTCGCCGTTTTCGCCCTGTCGCAGGATGGTTACTCAACCGGTCGACTCAGCGGTGTCGATATCTCCAATGACGGTACCGTCTTTGCCCGTTACAGCAACGGTCAGTCACAGGCGCTGGGTCAGGTAGCACTGGCCAGTTTCGCCAACTCACAGGGTTTGAGCCAGCTGGGTGATACCAACTGGGCCGAGAGTTTCGACTCCGGTGCAGCACTGGTCGGTCAGCCCGGTACGGCGAGTCTGGGTCTGGTTCAGGGTGGTGCGTTGGAGGATTCCAACGTCGACCTCTCGGGGCAGCTGGTAAAGATGATCACATCACAGCGTAACTACCAGGCGAATGCGCAGGTCATCAGCACCAATGACCAGATAACCCAAACCATTATCAACATCCGTTAATCGATAGGTTGAGGTGACGTTATGGACCGCATGCTCTATTTGGCGATGGAAGGGGCGAAGCAGACGCTTCGTTCCCAGTCGATCAACAGTAACAACCTGGCCAATGTCAGCACCACCGGCTTCCGTGCCGATCTCGATGCCGTAAAGAGTCTGCAGGTCTACGGCCCCGGATATGAGGGTCGTGTCTACCCGAGCACCGAAAGTAACGGCTCCGATCTTTCAGCTGGCACCCTGGTTAGCACCGGGCGCGAGCTCGACTTTGCCGTTAAAGATGGCGATGGCTGGATCGGTGTGCAGGCCCCTGACGGTGTTAGTGAGGCCTATACCCGTGCCGGTGATCTGCGCTTTACCGAGAGCGGCATGCTGACCAACGGGGCCGGTCATCCGATTCTCGGTAACGGCGGCCCAATCGTATTACCCCCCTTTGAAAAGCTTGAGATCGGTGCCGATGGCGCGATCACCATTCTCCCCGTCGGTCAGGACGCCACCACCATGGTGGTGGCCGATCGTATTCGTCTGGTGTCGGCTGATCCGGGCCAGCTGGAGAAGCGTAACGATGGCCTGATGTACACCCGCGACGGTATCAACATCGAGCCCGACACATCGGTTCGTGTCACCTCCGGTGCGCTCGAGTCGAGCAACGTCAACACCGTTGAAGCGATGGTGAAGATGATCGAGCTGGGTCGAAAATTTGAGATGCAGGTGAAGATGATGAAGACCGCACAGGATAACGATGCGGCGTCGGCACGACTATTGCAGAGTTAGGGTTAAGCGCCAATAAGTGACGGAAACTTGTCATTCATCACCGGCATAAAGAACAAGCGATATAGAGCAGGAGAAGAACGATGGAAAGATCATTATGGATAGCCAAAACTGGCCTCGATGCGATGCAGACTCGCATGGCAGTGGTTTCCAATAACCTGGCCAACGTTAATACTACCGGCTTCAAAAAAGATCGTGCGGTATTCGAAGACCTGCTCTATCAAAATGTACGTCAGTCCGGTGCGCAGACCACCGAAGACACGCAGATGCCTGCCGGTCTAAACCTCGGTACTGGTGTCCGTGTCGTGGCCACCGAGAAACAGCACACCCAGGGAAACATTGTCTCGACCGATAACGCACTCGATATGGCGATCAACGGTCGTGGCTTCTTCCAGATTGCAATGCCGGATGGTTCAACCTCCTATACCCGTGATGGTTCGTTCCAGGTCAACTCATCGGGGCAGATCGTCAACTCTGATGGCTACCTGCTTCAGCCCGGTATCACCATTCCCGAGAATGTTCTCAGCGTAACAGTCAGCCGTGACGGCATCATCTCAGTACAGGAGCAGGGTGCAACCACCTCCACAGAGGTCGGTTCGATTCAGCTTGCTGACTTTATCAACCCAACGGGCCTCCAGCCTCTGGGTGACAACCTCTTTAGTGAAACCTCATCGAGTGGTACCGCCTCAGCCGCAACCCCGGGCCTGAACGGTATTGGCAGCGTGATGCAGGGTTCGATTGAGGCCTCCAACGTCAATGTGGCTGAGGAGCTGGTCAATATGATCGAGACCCAGCGTGCCTATGAGGTTAACTCCAAGGCGATCTCCACCACCGACGCGATGCTGCAGTACGTCGCTAACCAGCTTTAAGCGAAAGGGTAGCCGTGATGAATAAATTACTGAGCAGGTCATCAATCGCCATTATCACTGCGGCATTGCTGCAGGGCTGCATTAGCAATCCACCGCAGCGTGGTGAGCAAGCCTATACCCCGACCATTCCGCGTACACCGATGCAGGTACCGCAAAACACCGGTTCGATCTACCAGGCCGGGAACGAGATTATTCTGTTTGAGGATCGCAAGGCGCGCCGTGTTGGCGACATCATCACCGTCGTTCTCTCCGAGACCACATCGGCGAAGAAGTCTTCAAACGTCAGTACCACCAAGGACAACTCTGTTGAGATATCTGCCCCGACCGTCTTTGGATCGGTGCTTGAGATGAAACCAAAAAGCCTGATCAAGGGACTCGATGCGAATCTCACCTCAGCACAGGGCTTTGATGGGTCAGGGGGTGCCGACCAGAGCAATAGTCTCAGCGGCACCATCACCGTCACTGTCTCCGAGGTGATGCCCAACGGCAACCTGCGCATTAGCGGTGAGAAGTGGATGCAGCTCAATCAGGGTGAAGAGTTTATCCGTATCACCGGCCTGGTCAGGGCTGATGATCTCAAGTCCGATAACACCATCCTCTCAACTCAGGTCGCCGATGCCCAGATTACCTATAGCGGTAAGGGCTTTGTCGCCGCAAGTAATGAGATGGGTTGGATGGCGCGCTTCTTTAACAGCGGTGTATGGCCCTTCTAAAGGCCGTTCCCTGCGGAGAATTTGAGATGAACCGGTTAATGAAAAATAGCGTAAAGGGTCTGCTCGTAGCCGTGATGCTGGTGACCACTGCGGTGGTCCAGGCGGAGCGGGTCAAGGATCTCGCCTCGGTCGCTGGCGTACGAAATAACCAGCTGGTCGGTTACGGTCTGGTCGTTGGTCTTGATGGTACGGGTGACCAGACCAGCCAGGCACCTTTCACCGTACAGAGTCTGAAAAACATGCTGGCGCAGTTTGGTATCACCGTGCCACCAAATGTAAATCCGCAGCTGAAGAATGCGGCGGCCGTTGTCATCCACGCCGATCTACCCCCCTTTGCCAAGCCGGGTCAGAATATCGATGTCACCGTATCCTCAATCGCCAACTCAAAGTCGCTGCGAGGCGGCACACTGTTAATGAGTCCACTCAAGGGTGCCGATGGCAACGTCTACGCCATCGCTCAGGGTAGTCTGGTGGTTGGTGGTTTTGGTGCCGGCGGTTCGGATGGTTCTCGCATTACCGTTAACGTACCGAGTGTCGGTCGTATTCCCAACGGTGCGACCGTTGAGCGTTCTGTGGTCAGCCCCTTTAATCAGGGTGACTTTGTAACACTCAACCTGCACAGCCAGGACTTCACCACCGCCAACCGTCTCTCTACAGCGATCAATCGTGCCATGGGCGCTGATACCGCCAGTGCGATGGATGCGACCTCAGTTCGGGTACGCGCACCGCAGAGTCGTTCACAGCGTGTCGCTTATATCTCGATGCTGGAGAACCTTACTGTTGAACCGGGTGATGCCGCCGCCAGGGTGATCGTCAACTCGCGCACCGGCACGGTGGTGATCGGGAGCAATGTCCGTGTCTCACCCGCCGCTATCTCTCACGGCAATATGACCGTCACCATTACTGAAGAGCAGGAGGTGAGTCAGCCTGCTCCACTGGCCGGTGGTACCACGGCTGTCACCCAGGCAAGCAATGTTGAGGTGGTGCAGGAAGATGCACGTATGTTCCTCTTCAACCCCGGTATCACACTCGATGCGATTGTACGTGCAGTCAACCAGGTTGGTACCGCTCCCGGTGATCTGGTCGCAATTCTCGAAGCCCTCAAACAGGCCGGTGCACTACGCGCTGAGCTGATCGTGATCTAGGGCACAGCCGTCGAACGTCATGAACGAGCTGAGTAACGCCTCCACTTACACTGACTTTCAGGGCCTTGCGGGTCTGAAGCAGCAGGCGCGCAGTGAGTCTCCCGAAGCGATTCGGGAGGTTGCGCGTCAGTTCGAGGCGATGTTTACCCAGATGATGCTCAAGAGCATGCGTGAGGCCTCGCTCTCCGAAGGTCTGATGGATAGCGATCAGAGCAAACTCTACCAGAGCATGTATGACCAGCAGATCTCACTTAATATGAGTGAGGGCAGGGGGCTGGGCTTTACCGATCTGCTGGTAGAACAGCTCGGTGGCGCACCACGTAGCACGGCTTCAAACAGTGGTGAACCCCGTGAATTCAAACTGCCAGCCCGCTCCACCATCGATCAGGTGCGGGCGATGGCTCCCCGCCCACTCGTCGTTGAAAACCCATCGGTCGATTCACAGCCAATGACCGCAGCCAGCCAGAGCGGCAATAGCGGCAAGGTTATGCCGGTAGAGATCGACCGTTTCGAAAATCCCCAGCAGTTTGTCACGGCACTCTGGCCCCATGCCCAGCAGGCCGCTGAGAAGCTCGGTACCAAACCTGAGGTGCTGATCGCCCAGGCAGCACTCGAGACCGGTTGGGGAAGTGCGATTACCCGTGATGAGCAGGGCAACAGCAGCCGCAATCTATTCAACATCAAGGCCGATAGTCGTTGGAATGGTGATAGCGCCGAAGTTTCAACGATCGAATATCGCGATGGTGTGGCGCTGCGCGAGCGGGCCAGCTTCCGTGCCTATGATGGCTACAGCGATAGCTTCAACGACTATGTCGATTTCCTGAGTGCCAATCCACGCTATCAGAAGGCGCTGGAGATGGCCGACAACCCAGAACGTTATACCGAGGAGTTACAGAAGGCGGGTTACGCCACCGATCCGAACTATGCCGACAAGATCAACCGGATTATGAACGGTGAGATCCTCGGTTCCGTCACCCCAGAGCTGCGAAATGCGGGGCAGGGGGCGTCGGTATGAAGCGTCAAAAAAATGTCTTGGCACGCTTAATGCAAATGTTGGTTATCGGAAACATTTTGGACGGTAATCATGCCTGACATCATCGGTAATAGCTTGACGGGACTGGTCGCGTATCAACGCGCCCTGGCCACTACAAGCCACAACATAGCTAACTCGCAGACGGATGGTTACAGCCGTCAGCGCGTTGAGCTGAGCGCGCGGACTCCGCAGGCGTTCGGTAACGGCTATTTTGGTACCGGTACCCAGATCTCCAATGTCAGCCGCGTCTATAACCAGTTTCTTACCCAGCAGGTGCAGTCGACCACCTCAAGCTATACCCAGCTCGATAGCTTCTATAGCAGCGCAACACGCATCGATAACCTGCTGGCAGATCCTAGTGCTGGCCTGACTCCCGGCCTCGAATCCTTCTTTAATGCCGTTCAGGATGTTGCTAACGATCCCAGTTCGGTACCGGCGCGATATGCACTGCTCGGAAATGCTGAAGAGCTGGCTAGCCGTTTCCACTATCTTGATAAGCGCCTCAATTCACTTGAGCGCGAGACCAATGCCAACATCGAATCGATGACGGTTGAGATCAACACCCTCTCTGTTGCCATTGCCGATGCCAATAATCAGATCGTACGTGCGACGGGCGCAACCAGCGGTTCGCTGCCCAATGACCTGCTCGATTCACGCGATGTACTGATCGGCAAGCTCTCTGAGCTGGTCGCTGTCAATGTGATCGATCAGGACGACGGCTCGGTTAATGTCTTTGTCGGTAACGGTCAGACAATGGTTATCGGCAGTGAGAGCTATCAGCTCGGCACTGAGCAGAGCGCTGCCAACCCCGGTTATCTCAATATCGTTCACATCACGCCGCAGAGCTCTATCGATATCACTAATAACATCACTGGTGGTGGACTGGGTGGCGTGCTCGATTTTCGTACCGAGCTGTTAGAACCCTCAAAGGCGGCGCTCGGAAGAGTCGCTGTCTCCGTAGCGCAGGCCTTCAATGAGCAACATATGAAGGGCATGGATCTCAACTCAGAGATGGGCGGTGAGTTCTTCTCCGTAGCCGATCCGGTTGTTATCGATAACTTCGATAACCAGGGTAACTCACAGATTTCCGCTGAGATTACCGACCTCGGCAAACTCACCACCTCCGACTACACGGTTAGTCGTTCCAACGGTGAGTGGTACCTGACCCGCCATGAGGATCAATTTACCCAGCGCATCGATCTACCGATTGAAATCGACGGGGTGACATTCTCGGTCGATGACAGCCTTTTTTCTCAGGATGGTGATTCCTATCTGATCCGTCCCACCAGTGGCATGGCGGCAAACTTCTCTCTGGAGATTACCGATGTGCGCGCCGTGGCAGCAGCAGCTCCCATCGTGGCACAGGCTCTCGAGGCCAATATCGGTACCGGCCTGATCTCTGCGGGCGTGATGAACGATCCATCAGCCTATATCAGAGACAACTACACGGTGCTCTCAGCAGCAGACTCCAACATAACGCTGGCTGCACAGCCAACGATACAGCTACAGGGTAACGTCCATCCCGATGACACCGTGGTTACGCTGCCCGCGGGCACCACGATTTCTGACTACGCGGGTGTTGCTCACGATGTGAATGCAACGCTTAGCAACACTGGCAAAAATAACGAGTGGCTGCTGACGGTTAATGTTGAAGAGAATCCGCTGGCAGCAACGACTGAGGCGAGTAATAGCTACCAGATCCGCTTCGATGAGAATGGTGATCTCGATACCATCGACGGGGTTCAGGCCTGGGAGATGGTAAACGGCGTGAAGCAATATACGCGCACCGTCACCATGTCGGCATTTGATGACGCTTCAGGCTACAGCAATGCCGTTGAACTCGATCTCTCGAACCTGCTTCAACTACCGGATAACTCGATGGTTGCATCAACCGTCAATGCAACTTCGGTCTCGGCACCATTGGCGCCCATCTCGCAGGTCAATGGCAAGAGCATTATCACTGCACTGAGTCAGACCGACTACACGGCTGCACCCGCGACATTCGATGTCAACGTCGGAACGACGACGGTCCCGGTCTCGTTGAATACCAATTATCTGACCTCTGCCGGAGTGGCGGCAGCAATTGAAATTCAGCTGCAAGCGGTCAATCCGAACTTTGTTGTTACGAATGAGGGTGGCGGCGATTACAGCATTAGCCTGGCCGGCTCAACTGATGCGGTCAATATTACTAATGCAAATGCAAATGCGAACGCCTTTACCGAAGGAACCAGCGCCGACTTCACCGGTGTGATTGCCGGTATAGGCAAGTTTGATTACACGCTCGATACCACCGATCTCACGATCTCGCACGGTACCGGCACGACAGCCATTCTGCTCAACAACAACTACGTCGATGAAGATGGCGTGCTGACTGAAGTCACCAGCCAACTTAATGCCGCTACTACTGCTGGCCGCTTCACCTACGCCGCTGGCGTCATCACCGATACGCTGACCACAGGTTCAATTGATGTTACATCGGTCACTGACCAGACGGTTGCATCAGGCTTTGCGGTAACTCAGACAGGCACTACAGGTCAGGGCTTCTATAACGAAAATGGTGTGGCCGGTTCCGTTTCAAGGTACTCCTTCCCCGTTCCGGGATCGATGAATGACACCGTCGGCGTCGACAACAATCTTGAGTACACCCTCTATATCAATAATGTGGTGATTTTCACGCAGAGTGAGTCCGATGTTCCGGTCACTAGTCTTGAGGAGATGCAAACCCGGATTAATACCGCTATGTCCGGTGTCGATCCCCAGGTGAATGCATACATCGACAACGGTGAACTCTTCCTCGCTTATACATCACCGATCGGTAGCCCAATCACCATTTCCGAACAGGTGATCGATACCACCAGCGGAAATCCAATCGATGCGACCGACCAGCTACACGGCTACTTCGGCAGTGATCTGGTCTACGACGGCGGCAGCCAGTCGCTGGTCAGCAGCCTCACCATCACCGCTGATACCAATCCCAGTAATGGCGATAGCTATGTAGTGCTCGATAGCGCTGGCAACAAGGTGGTTGCTGATAGTTATCAGAAGGGTGAATCGATCGATTTCCGCGGTATCAGTGTCTCAATTACCGGTGAGCCCAACACGGGTGACATCTTCACCATCGGTCCGAACGACAATGGTGTCGGTGATAACCGCAATGCACTGCTACTCGGCGAGCTGCAGAACGCCGGTCTGCTCGAAGGTGGTCACGCCTCCTTCCAGGAGGCCTACGGCGAGTTTGCTGCAGAGGTCGGCACGATTACACGCCGCACCGAGATCAACATGGAAGCGCAGCAGACCCTTAACGAACAGGTAATTCAGGCCAAAGAGTCGATCTCTGGCGTCAACCTCGATGAGGAGGCGGCCAACCTGATGAAATTTCAGCAGGCCTATCAGGCCGCAGCCCAGGTGGTCTCGGTGGCCAATCAGATGTTCAACACGCTGTTGACCGCGGTGGGGAGATAAGCAATGAGAATCTCTACGTCATTAATTTCACAGCTCGGGGTTAATTCAATCCTCGATCAGCAGGCGAAGCTAAGCGAAACGCAGATTCAGCTGGCGACCGGTAAACGTCTGCTTAATCCATCGGATGACCCCTCGGCATCGGCCAAGGTACTCGATCTGAACGAGGTGGTTGCACAGACCCAGCAGTACATCGAGAACACCACGGTGGCACGTTCACGACTGGAGCTCGAAGAGGGATCGCTGGCAGATGTAAATACCGCGCTCTATAGAATTCGTGAATTGGCGGTGCAGGGTGCTAATGCCTCGCAGACATCTCAAACCCGTGCCGGTATTGCCGCTGAGGTGAAGTTGATCCTCGATGGTCTGATCTCCACCGGTAATGCACGTGATGCCAACGGCGAATTCATCTTCTCCGGTTATCAGACCAAGACCACGGCATTTGAGCGTGACGGGGCGGGGGGCTTTACCTACAACGGTGATCAGGGGCAGCGCCATCTGCAGATCAGCCCAACACGTCAGGTTGCCGTGGGTGACTCAGGTGATGAAGTCTTTATGTCGATCAAGAACGGCAATGGTATCTTCTCCGTTGCAGACAATCTTCAAAACCGGGGTACCGGCATCATCGACCCTGGAGCAATCACCGATCCAACCCAGTATGTTGCCGATACCTATGGGATCAACTTCCCATCGTTAACCACAGCAGCGGTTGATGGGGTAACTCAGGGCAGTTTCACCGATAGCGTGGATGGCTCTGGCGGCGCTGTGAATGTACCGCTGAGTGGTTCATTAAGTGTTGCGGATAGCCCAATTGCAGCGTCCTCATTCACCATGGTCGATAGCCTGGGCGTTGAACATCAGGTTGATGTCACCCTGACCTCGACCGGTTCGCCAAACTGGAATGTCGAACTCAATATTCCAGGTGACACCACCGGCTTCTCACCCGCCGTTCAGCCGCTCGATACCACCGCCGAACCGCTGGCACTCAACTTTGGCATCTATACACCGCCTGGCGGCGGTGCACCGATCACGGTCGATATGACTGTGCCCGCCATTGCCGAGGCAACGGCCACCAGTGTGGTGACTGCAGATGATCTCGGTTATGAGCTGCTGATTAATGGCACCTCGATCTACCTCCAGGATGAAGAGGATCAGCCGCTCTCCGATCTCGATGCGCTGGTCACAGCAATTAACAACGCGCCAAATAACACAGCACCGAACACGCCCTTTGTTGAGGCGGCAGTAGTTGATGGGGCGCTCTATCTAAGAAATGTTCCCGCTTCTTCGACACCGATCACCGTGACAGAACGAATCACCGGTGGTGCAGATGCGGCGGATGAAATAACGGGATATTTCGGTAGTGATCTAACGGGAATCTATCCCGCTGATAGCACCGCTGAAAACAATATGACGGTCGATTTCACCGAGGCCGGTAGTGTCTACACCGTCAACGACAGCCTGGGCAATGTCGTGACCTCAGGTCAGTACGAGGAGGGTGGACAGATCGCCTTCAACGGTATGCGGACCTATATCGAAGGTGGCCCGCTCACTGGCGACAGCTTCACCGTAGAGCCGAGTGAGAACCAGGATCTGTTTGCAACAATCCAGACCTTCATTGATGCACTGGAAGGTGCCTACTCAGGCAGTGGCAATGGTGCTGCATTCAGCAATGCGATGAACCGCGTACTGATGGATCTCGGTCAGGCAGAGGTGAATATCGACAACGTACGCGCCCAGATCGGTGGCCGTCTCAACGCACTCGATAACCAGGACAACACCAACGCCGACTACATCGTGCAGATGCAGACCACGCTGTCGGAGCTGCAGGATCTTGACTACGTCGAGGCAACAGCGCGACTCAATATTCAGATGGTTGGTATGCAGGCCGCACAGCAGGCCTATGTGCGAGTGCAGGGTCTCTCGCTCTTTAACTACATCGGCTAATGGCTGCGACACAGAATTTAAAATTGGTGGAAAAGATTATGAAAATTAAATTACGAAACAAAAAGGATCTGTACGGAAATACGGAAATGGGGGAGGGCTATGGTTGAAAACTCACATTAAAAAATTTGAATTCCCCTGAAGGGCTCAAAAAGCCCGAACAAGTTTAAAAGCGGTGAATAACATCAAACGAAGTTATATCCGCTGATTTATAAAACCGGTACTGAACAACAGACCGGAAGTAAAAAATAAAGGAGAGCTATCATGCCTCAGGTTATTAATACAAACGTAATGTCGCTCAACTCGCAGCGTAATCTGTCTAAGTCGCAGGGTGCGCTGCAGGTTTCACTGCAGCGCCTCTCATCCGGTCTGCGCATCAATAGCGCCAAGGATGATGCGGCGGGTCTGGCTATCTCTAACCGCATGACCTCGCAGATTCGTGGTTTTAATCAGGCAGAGCGAAATGCTAACGACGGTATCTCACTGGCGCAGACTGCTGAGGGCGCGCTGGCTGAGAGTACCAACATCCTGCAGCGAATTCGTGAGCTGGCGATCCAGTCAGCCAACTCCACCAATTCAACCACTGACCGCTTGAGCTTGCAGTCTGAGGTCAATCAGCTGATCTCAGAGTTGGATCGTATCTCCAACACCACCACCTTTAACGGCCTGAAGCTGCTTGATGGCTCCTTCACCGCACAGACCTTCCAGGTCGGTGCTGAAGCGAATCAGACCATCAACGTTACCGTCTCTGGTGCCACATCTGATTCTCTCGGTATTAACAAAGTGACGGTGAACAACACTACCGATGGCCTGACCGCTGCGACCAATAGTGGTGGCGGTAACATCACTACTGATATGGGTGGTGTAACGGGTGCGGTTGATGTGGCAACGGCCGAAGCGGCTGCTGTTACGGCACAGACTGTCACCGTGACCGATGCACTCGGTGCCACTGAGACTGTTGCGATTGCCGGTACAGATAGCGCCAAAGAGGCGGCAGCCAGTCTGACCGTAGCGACCGGTGTTACCGCAACAGCCCGTGAAAATGTGGTTGATCTCGACTTTAGCTCAACGGCCAACGTTGATGACGGCGATACTGTCAGCTTCCGACTCTATGGTGATGCGGGTGCTTTCCAGGCCGTCTCCTTCGCCTACGATGCATCGGGTGGTTCACTTGCCTCACAGGTCGAGTCTGCTATCACTGGCGGTGCAGAGCCGGGTGATCTGGCGGCAACCGTCTCCGGTGATGTAGTGACCATCACCAGTGCCGGTGGTGAGAATATCGGTATCCA
>NZ_MPRL01000081.1:0-20996 GCF_002020875.1 Solemya pervernicosa gill symbiont
TCGTCGTTCGCTCGCGCTCTCAACTACGAATAGGCAGACGGCGTCGACTATCGCGGACTAACCGCCTTCGCTTCGCTATCCATGGCGGTCAGCGAATGAAACCTGGCTGATCAGGTTGCTGGCTTGATCCTCCATCGACTTACTTGCCGCTGCTGCCTCTTCTACCAATGCGGCATTCTGTTGGGTTACATCATCCATCTGTGTAATCGCGTTATTGATCTGATCGATGCCTGAGGCCTGTTCTGAACTTGCCGCAGCAATCTCAGAGACTATATCGGTCACCTTCTTCACCGAATCGACAATACCCTCAAGGGTTCTACCCGACTCATCAACAAGTGCAGAGCCCTGCTCCACCTTGTTAACGCTGTCTTCAATGAGGATCTTAATCTCTTTAGCGGCTTCGGCACTTCGCTGCGCCAATGTTCGTACCTCACCGGCGACTACTGCGAAGCCTCGCCCCTGCTCTCCGGCACGTGCTGCCTCAACCGCTGCATTCAGTGCTAACAGGTTGGTCTGGAAAGCGATCTCATCAATGACGCTGATGATATCGGCAATCTTCTTACTCGCGGTGTTGATCTCTGCCATCGCGGCGACAGCGTTTCCTACGACCTCTCCACCTTCAGATGCCTGGTCACGTGCGCTGGCAGCCAGCTGATTTGCCTGGCGGGCATTATCGGCATTCTGTTTAACCGTTGAGGTCATCTCTTCCATACTGGAGGCAGTCTCCTCCAGGCTGGAGGCCTGTTCCTCGGTACGCGCACTGAGATCGGTGTTACCCATGGCGATTTCATTTGAGGCCGAAGCGATAACATCGGTGCCTTCTCGTACTTCACTGACCACACTGTGCAGTTTCTCGTTCATGGTCTTGAGCGCACTCAACAGCTGTCCTGTCTCATCGGTGCTGACCACATCAACGTTTCTGGTCAGATCACCGTTGGCGATCGCATCTGCGGCCTCAATAGCAATACCAAGCGGTTTGGTGATTGCTCGAACCAGTATCCAGCCCACGGTTAAGGCTGCCAACAGACCGAGTACTATCAGTCCAATGGCAAAGTTACGAGTAGCTTCATAAGCGACAATCTCGTCATCGTAAACTTGCTTTGCCACAACAAGTTGTACAGCTATCAATTCACCAAACTTCTCTGATATAGGATCGATGCCGTCATACAGGTCACTGATTGTCCACTGCGACAGCCCTTCCATATCGTTACGATTGAGAAAGTCGATCAGCTCATCGAGATGTTCATCGGCTATCACCTTGAGCGGTTTGATCTCAGCAACCAGTCGCTCCTCATCCTCAACCAGGACTGTTCCGAGGTAGGCCTCCCAGGTTGAATTGATAGTGGAGGCTGCAGATTGAACATTCCTGACACCTTGATCAGGAGAGATGTTGCCATTGCGGACCTTGTGAGCAGTATCAACGACATTTACCGCGTACTCATCTGCGATAACCTTGAGGTCCTTTAACGGAACGACTCGATCCTTGTAAACACTCTCAAGCCCAGCAATGTTTTCCCCCATGCCGTGAAGCCCCATGTAGCCAATAACGACCATGAGCACACTAAGTAGAAGCAGCGTCGCAATTAATCTTGCTTTAATTGACACGTTTCTCATCTCTCTATCTCCAGTTTTGTCGTCGTTAAGACGTTAAAACTCTTCCCACTCATCATCACTTTCTGCTGCCTGCGGCGCACGGGCTGCAGGCTTGCGAGATGGTGCGGGTCGAGCCGCTGGTCGTGAACGCTGAACGGTGCGTTCTCGAGGTGCCACTGGCGCCTCTTGTACAAATGACTCACTAACCTTGAACTGACCAACCAGACTAGCCAGGCCGTGTGCCTCATCTTCCATGGATTTACTGGCTGCAGCTGCCTCTTCCACAAGTGCTGCATTTTGTTGCGTTACATCATCCATCTGAGTAATAGCGTTGTTGATCTGATCGATTCCAGAGGCCTGCTCAGAGCTTGCAGCCGCAATTTCGGAGACAATATCGGTCACCTTCTTCACAGAAGTAACAATCTCCTCAAGCGTCTTGCCCGACTGATCAACCAAGGCAGAACCTTGATCAACCTTAGAAACGCTATCTTCAATCAGGTTCTTGATCTCTTTCGCGGCCTCAGCACTGCGTTGTGCAAGCGTACGCACCTCACCCGCCACTACCGCGAAGCCACGTCCCTGCTCGCCAGCTCGCGCTGCCTCGACGGCTGCATTAAGCGCCAACAAATTGGTCTGAAAGGCGATCTCGTCAATAACACTTATGATATCGGCAATCTTTCGACTAGAGGTGTTGATCTCTGCCATTGCGTTAACGGCACTTCCAACCACCTCACCACCTTCACTCGCCTGGTCACGCGCACTGGCTGCCAGCTGGTTGGCCTGTCGAGCATTATCAGCATTCTGTTTAACGGTCGAGGTCATCTCTTCCATGCTTGAGGCGGTCTCTTCAAGACTAGAGGCCTGCTCCTCTGTACGAGCACTGAGATCGGTATTACCGGCAGCTATCTCACCCGTTGCCGTCTGAATAGATTCAGACATCTGACGAATCTGACTGACGATACTCTCAATTTTCTCGACAAATAGATTGAAGGCACCCGCCAGCTGAGCGATCTCATCACGCCCCGTTGCATCGAGACGGCTGGTCAGGTCACCCTCACCCTGCGCTATATCCTCCAGGGCATTAAGTGCCTGTCCCAGTGCACCCGTAATGTTTCTGGACATCAATACTGAAAGTAGCAGTGCCATACCAACCGCAACGATTGCTAGAATCAGATAGAACATCTGGGCTGTACTTGCCTGACCACGCAACTCACCAACCTGTTCAATCAATGATTCAGACAACCAGTCTTCAACCTTCTTCAGCTGATTGATCTTTGCCGTTTGAGTCTTGAACCAGAAGACAGAGTCGATGCCAAAACCGCCGCTCTGTGCATTCGCATTGGCAACTTTTCGCATGCGTACAACTTCAGCCACTGAAGAGTCACCCATCGCCTCTTTATAAGACTGTTTTGCCTCATCGGTTGCCAGAGAGAGGAATACGTTGGCATAGGTGTCCTGTTCGGTCACCAGACGGCTAAACTTGGCGTGAGCTCCGGGGCCAAATGCATCAGCAGCGAAGGTTCCTGCAAGGACTGCACGTTCGATACCGGCTCGTTCCTTGCCCAGCAGAAAATTGACGTATGCAGCAATATTGCGACTGATAACACCGTTATCCGAGAGCGCCGTCATCTCACCAATCAGATTAAGGAACTGACCATTGATACCGGTGTAGTAGCCAATCGCATCACCACCCTTGATGGTCTGAGCACTAACCGATGAGCGGATCGAATCGATCTGTCCCAGACGATTCAGCACATCATTCAGACCATTTTCAAATCCCCCACCGTATGCGCCCTTGTTGAACGCTTTCAGGAACTGATTCAGCTCATTTCGTTTCTGATCAGTATTATTTCTCTGTGCTGGTAATTCAGTAACAAACTTGGTGCCTTTGCTGCCCAGGAAACCGGCTGTTGCACCGCGCTCCTTCTGCGTCTCATGTACCAGTGCGCTGACCTTGACGGCCAATTGAGCCAATGGTTCCACCGACTCCATCTCAGCAACCACATCACTCTTGTCCATGACACTGATAATCGAGAAGTAGAGCAGTCCGATAACGGGCGCCACCAGCATGATCAGAATCTTTAATCTGATCGATAAATTATTGAGAAATTTCATTATTAAAAAAACCCCTTGGTCACTCGTTTTATTATTCTGCTACAACATCTGAAACAGCCGCCAGACTCTTCAGTTCACCTTCGGTCAACATCTTGTCTATATCGAGCAGCATTACCATCTGATCGGCAACAGATGCCAATCCCCGTATATATTCTGTACTCACCGCACCGCCAAAGTCCGGGGTCTCGCGGATATCTTCTGCAGAAACACTCAACACATCGGAGACCGCATCAACCACCATTCCAATAATGCGCTCTCGTGTCTCACTCCTGACCGACACGACGATCACTACCGTGACGGGAGTGTATTCAACGTTATCCATGTTGAAACGCATGCGTAGATCGATAATCGGTACTATCGTGCCTCGCAGATTAAGCACGCCACGCAGATAATCAGGACTGTTAGGAATACGCGTGACTGGAGTCCACCCTTTTATCTCCTGCACCCTTAAAATATCGACGCCATACGACTCTTCTCCAAGAACGAAGGTGAGATACTGATCTCCCGTCGAGCCGTGTGCGAGTTCACCAGAAATCTGCTGGGCAAGTTCCTGACGGCCTGCACCGGCTGTTAATTCTTTATTATTCGATGCCATCCTCTTCTCCTCGGATCACTTCTTTCTTGTGCGACCTGGTTTAGTCGGGGAGTCGCTATTTTTAAAGCCGCTGCTGCATCTTCTTCGTCGTTCGCTCGCGCTCTCAACTACGAATATGCAGACGGCGTCGACTATCGCGGACTAACCGCCTTCGCTTCGCTACCCAGAATAGTTGCGCCCGACAGGCCGTCCACTTTCTTGTAGTTTGCTTCAAGTGACTTGATCACAACCTGCTGCTGACCCAGTAGATCGTCAACAAAGAGACCAACCTGTTTGCCGTCACCCTCTACAACCACCAGCAGACCTTCGGTTAATTCCCTCACCTTGGTCTCGACGCTAAACACATCGGAGAGTCTGATGATGGGTAGGTACTCTCCACGTAGCTCGAAAGTCTCACCTCTACCGCCCACGCTCCGCACCGTGCCTGGCTTGATCTGAATCGACTCGATAATCGAGACCAGCGGTACGATGTAATGCTCCTTACCCACAGCCACTGTCTGACCATCGAGAATCGCCAGGGTCAGTGGCAGTCGTACCGTAATGCAGGAACCGACACCCAGTTCAGAAGTAATCTCGACACCACCACCAAGACTATGGATATTCCGGCGCACAACGTCCATTCCCACGCCGCGCCCTGAGACATCACTCACCACCTCAGCCGTAGATAAGCCGGGGTGGAAGATCAGCTCGCAGATCTGATTATGGGTGAGCTCATCGAGCGTCTCCATGAGATGGGTAAATTCGGCCACATCCCCCAGACCAAAGGTCGCACTCCCGCCCTTGATCGAGTGCGCTGCGCGAAAGATGGTGTTTATCTCTTCCGCATCGGCAGCACCGATATCGAGGTTGAGCAGGCCTGTCTCCATAATCTCCAGCCCTTCAAAACTCTCTTCATAGAAGGTCTGCAGAAACTGTGAGAGATCGGTCAATGTTCTTACCTCAATACCTTGCTGATCGTTGCCAGCAACTGATCAGGATTGAAGGGCTTAACAATCCAACCCGTTGCACCAGCGGCCTTGCCTTCTGCTTTTTTGTCTGCACCTGACTCGGTAGTCAACATCAGCATTGGCGTAAACTTATAGTTCGGCAGGGCACGTAGATTCTTGATCAACGTTATCCCGTCCATTATTGGCATGTTCACGTCGGTAAGCACCAGGTCAACCCTGCTCTTTTGCGCTAAATCCAACGCCTGTTCACCATCTCCTGCCTCAATCACAGTATGACCAGCCCCTTTGAGGCTAAAAGAGACCATCTGTCTCATTGATGCCGAATCATCCACTCACCCTTAACACTTGCGGTTTAGTTATCTCTTGAAAATCGGTAACGGGCTGGTCTCCGCACATTCGCTATGAAAGCCGATTGAAAACCAAAGGTGTAGCACCCGCTACTCGACTATTTATTGTTCTATTTGTTGGCCTACCATACCCCATACCCAATGAAATGTGTGGTAATCAATATTCTGAATCAATCTTAACGGTTCTGCAGCACAACACCTGCCTATGAAGGCCAGATTTCTTGATCTATACCAAGTAGTTGAGCGGATTCCCGCAGTGTATCTGGAACACCGCGCCACTCCACCTTCAACTCCCGCTTTGCGGCCTCTTGCATCAGTCCGCAAAGTAACTGCAATGCTGCGCCGTCGGCTGCTTCGACTCGCGAAGCATCGAGAATCACATCGCCCTCTGCAATCGCCTTTTTGAGCCTCTCATGTAGCTCCGCAACCCCCGAGATATGCAGGTTATCACCTAGATCGATCATATCGTCTCTCTCCTCCGTTGCCGCCGGTACTTCTTCTGCAGAAGTCGCAGCATCTTTCTCAGACTGCGGCGCCTCTTCGAGGATCTCGTCACTGCTACTATCATTGTCGACAACCGCCTGCTCATCGGTTGCCGGCTCCCCGCTCACATCGACCTCGATAATCTCTTCATCGTCTTCCTTAAGCCAGGCCAGTGGGTCGAACCCGACCATATCCTGTTCATCATCAATCACATCGTTCTCCCCAGCTCAAGATCTTGAGCGAGCTGCCTGTAGTCATTAGCACCGACACTTCTTGGTCGATACTCAAATATCGTTTTACCAAAACTTGGGCACTCTGCAAGCGCAGCGGTCTCCCTTACAGGTGTCGCCAGAACCCGCCCTGGGAAGTACTCGAGCAGTTTCTGCATCACATCACGAGCCAAACGCCTTCGTGGATGGAAGCGAGTCAGTGCGATATGAAGAGGAATCTTGTGTCCCAGCACCGACTCGACCTTCTTTAGGGTACCAATGAAATGTGAGAGGCCATGAAGCGAAAGATGGTCGCCATTGACCGGAATTAACACTTCTTTGGCTGCATAGAGGGCAAATATATCGAGCAAGCCGGATGCAGGCGGACAATCCATCAGGACATAGTCCTGATCTGTCAGTGACTCATTAATTACCTGCTTAAGCAGTTTACTCTTGGCCAGTCGTCCGTTGGTCATCTGCTCCACGGCATCGAGATTGGAGCCGGCAGGAACGAGGGTGAGATTGTCTCTTACATCCATAGTGACGGAGGAGAGAGACTCGTCAGCCAGCAACAGCCTATCAACGCCCGCCAACCTACGTTCATTGACACCCAGATAGGTGGCCAGATGTCCCTGTGGATCGAGATCGATCACCGTCACACGCTTGCCACTTCTCGCAAGCGCAGAGGCAAGATTGGCGGTTGTTGTTGTCTTGGCAACCCCGCCCTTCTGGTTAATGACTGCGATAACTCTCATTTATTGTTGTAAACCGCTAAGCCCCGCGTCGACTACTCAGCCAACTGTTCTAAATTACTATCGACCTCTGAGCGAAAAAGTACAGTATTTCGTATGCCATTGATAGCAGAGTCGCGTTCATCTCCATGACAACGCTCACTGCACGATCGGAAGCGAAGAGAACACCGATACAATCGATCCAGCGAGATGGCACTAAAACGTCGAGACGGCTTACGAAAATCTCGATATCACACAAACAATTCGACGTTTCACCCTCCAACAACTCGACCGAGAATCCCTCACGCCGCCCATTGCCTTCACATCACAGCCCCATTCACACGAAAATGGTGGGAGCTTATTAAGTTTGATCATGACAATTAAAGAATCGAGCTAAACGGTCCGACATATACAATTGAAATGGTATAGTCTGGCAGAAGCACTCAAAGCTGGTTGTATTGCGGAACAGCAATTTGCTGCCGACCAGCTCATAATTACAAATACAGGGTGTTATCTGCGGTTATCTGCATACAACGTTTGTCTAGGTTAACAGGTAGCAGTTAGAGCCATTCTAAACACGGGTGAGTTAAAGTGAAACGACTATCACGCTGGTTAGGCGAAGCAAAGAGCATTCAGCGCTATCTACTGCTGCTGATCATCGGTGCCAATCTGCTGCTAGCCGCCTTAGTTACGGCGGGACATCTCTGGAACAGCAGCACACTCGAAGAGATCACCACGGCTGATTACGTCTACGGTATGGACGATGAGGTGATGTGGATCACCCACACAACCTCCGACCTCTCTTCTCGTCTCTATTACGGCACTCTTACCAATACACTCTGTCAGGGATGCGACAGCCTTCTTGAGGAGGTCGACAGACACCACCAGCTATTCAATAGTAAGTACCAGGCATTGAAAGAGAGTAATGCTGAAGTCGCAGCACGAGTCGCGACATACCAGAGCAATCTCAATAGTGCCCTACTCGTTATGACCAAGACCGCGATTGAGTTTAGTCAGGCGCTCGAAAACAGACAGTCCGACAGTTCACTAACAACATTTGTAGAACGCCTTAATGAGGGAGAGAAACAACTGGAGGCTATTCTTCATCCCATGGCGTTGGACAAGAGGCTGAAGTCAATGAGGTGACCAGCCGAATCCAGGCGCTCAAGCAGGACACCGATACCATTGGGGAGAACACCCAAAGTGCAACTGAGCAGGCAACCACTGCCTACGGTCGGAGTGAGAAGGGTCTTTCGATCATGCAGGAGACCAAGAGTTTCATGCAGCGCCTTGATCACGAAGCGGGCGAAACCGTTGAGAAAATGGAGCGCTTTGCGGGCAGCGTAAACGACATCAGTATCGTTCTTGAGGTGATCAACAAGATCGCTGGCCAGACCAACCTGCTAGCCCTCAATGCCGCGATCGAAGCTGCACGAGCGGGAGAAAATGGACGTGGTTTTGCCGTCGTTGCTGATGAGGTACGCAATCTTGCTGTGCGCACTCAGGACTCCACCCAGCAGATCAACACCATCATTGATGAGCTGAAAAATAACGCCGACGACACACAACAGGCTCTGAACGGTAATCGTGAACACACCAGTGAAGCACTCACCAAGGTCATCGAGGTGGCCTCAGAACTTCAGGAGATCGACACCGCAAACCGTCAAATCGCTGAGATGAACCAGCAGATATATGAAGCAGTTGGACATCAGTCATCTATCACAACCGAGATCAACAACAATACGGTCAATCTGACCATGACCACGAAACAATCTGAAAACAACGCCATCTCAATGGAATCGCTCGGTTCTGAGCTAAACGAACTGGTCGCGCAACTTAACACCTCACTCTCATCATTCAACATCAGCAATGACATTGAACTCTCTAATCTGATCAGTATTGAGCCGGTAGCCTCCACACCGAGTAATGCCTTTCAAGAAAAGAATAGACCGGCCCCTCAGGCCTCTTCCAAGCCCGATCTTGTCGATGACGACTCAGGTGATATCGAACTATTCTAACTAGCGCACATTCGAGTTGCTCCCGCGTTCAACAGACCACTGACAACCACAATATATCCAAGGAAAATTATTGCCTTAGATCGCCTTTAATATTAGTATTAACTAATGGATCGGCGATAATTGACTCATCGCCAAATATTAAGGAGTGTGGAGTCGCCCACAGCTTGCGACGTTTTATTTCATCCGGGTCACATCAATGCTACGCAGTGTAGAAGATCGCGTACAATTTCTAGTCACCTTTCTCCTAGCACTCCTTCTTCCTGCTAGCCTATCTGCCAATCCGCTTGCAGAGCCCATTACCCCCGTTCCCCACCCTGTATTCAGCGATCTTGAGATCGAAAAGATAGCGCTCGGCAAACAGCTCTTCCACGACAGACGTCTCTCCAAAGACAACTCCATAAGCTGTGCCTCCTGCCACAATATCGATAAAGCTGGCATCGATGGAAACAGCATCTCCACGGGGATCAATGGCGCAATGGGTACGGTCAACGCGCCGACCGTCTTCAACAGTCGTTTCAACGTCGCTCAGTTTTGGAATGGACGTGCAGACACCCTTGAAGAGCAGGCATCCGGTCCGGTACACAATCCCATTGAGATGGGCTCCACCTGGAATGAGGTACTGATCAAACTTCGTGACGATGCTGCCTACGCCAGTAAATTCAATCAGATCTATAGCGACTTCATTACATCTGACAATATCGTTGACGCCATTGCCACCTACGAACGCTCGCTGGTAACAGTTGATGCGCCATTTGATCGCTACCTCAGAGGTGAGGAATCGGCAATACCGAAACGAGCCCTAGAGGGTTATCGTCTATTCAAATCGTATGGCTGTATCGCCTGCCACCAGGGAGTGAATGTCGGTGGCAATATGTATAGCCGCATGGGGGCGATGGACCTCTACTTCACTAAAGTAGAGGATGAGAGTGATCTGGGTCGCTTCTCTGTAACCGGAAATGAGGCTGACCGCCACGCTTTCAAAGTACCAAGTCTAAGGCTCGCG
This sequence comes from Solemya pervernicosa gill symbiont, assembly GCF_002020875.1. Classification (NCBI taxonomy): domain Bacteria; kingdom Pseudomonadati; phylum Pseudomonadota; class Gammaproteobacteria; species Solemya pervernicosa gill symbiont. The sequence continues at coordinate 10,042 of NZ_MPRL01000081.1, forward strand.
GTAAAAAGCGCCCCCTACTTCCACGACGGTTCCATTGCCACCCTTGAAGAGGCCGTCAGCACCATGGCTCGATATCAACTTGGCCGGGAGATTTCCGACCAGGACACCGCGCTGATTATCGACTTTCTACACTCACTGGTGGGCAAGCCCTACGAGGTGCCTGAGCAGTGAAACAGGAACGTTTCATCACCATAGCTGCAATACTGCTCCTGCTCTCGATTGTCATGGCGGGACACTTCCTGATGCAACAGAACCTTGCCAGTGAAGAGTACACCGCCAGGATGGAGCTGCTTCAGCGTGCCAATCAGCTCAATACCCAGCTCGACCGTGATGTGCAGCGCATTCTTACCCTGCGCCCACACCACTACGACTCAGTTGTTGAAACCGTTAGCCAGATTCGAGCCAACCGCAAACTGATCGGTTCAACTGATGTCGGACTACGCGGCATTATCGACAAGCGCTTTGATTCCCAGATAGATCAGTTTCTCGAGAGCAGTCAACTTAAAAGCGAGATTCTCGAACGAATAAAGCTGGAGGCGGCACTGCTCAGGAACTCGCTCCAGTATCTGCCAGGACTCATTGATGAACTGCACACTGAGACCAAATTCAGCACCTCTGACTTTGGCACACACCTGCTCGGCGCCTTTCTCAACTACAACCTATTTCCCAGCAGCGATCACCAGCAGCGTCTGGAGCAGCTAATCAAGGATTTAAAGGTGCCGGTATGGACAGAGAGCCTTCACAAGCTACGCAGCAGCATCCTGCTCCATCTCACAGCCAACATAAAACATCGTGAACAAATATCTTCCCTGATCATCGACTATGACCAACTCCCCAGCAGCCAGCTGTTGGCACAGGTACGTAGTCGTTACGAAAGCTTCTACAAGTCTCAATCAGAGCACTTCTACACCATCAGTCAGATACTGATCGTACTGGTACTGAGTCTGATTGCCGGGCTTACCTACACCCTCTATCAGATACGCATAGCCCGTGCCGCAAGCGACAGCGCCAATCGCCAGCTGCACGACGCCCTGGAGAGCATCTCTGAAGCCTTTGTCCTGTTCGATGACGACAATCGCCTGGTACTCTGGAATCGCCAATATGCTGAACTTTTTGGTGAATCTGCCGATCTGCTTCAGCTCGGTGTGAGTCAGACGGAGCTGGCAGAACACTATCTGGAACGTGGCGATTATGCCGCCAACAGCAGCATGCTCAATGACCTGCTGCTCAACAGTAGCAGTGAGGTTGGTGGTAGCGAAATTCTGGTCAATAACTGCCACTATCTGGTTAACAGCAGCACCATCTCAACGGGTGGCATCGCAAGTGTCTATGTCGATATCACCGAGCGCATCGAGATGGAGCGTAAGCTCTACGGTCTGTCACAGGCGGTTGAACAGAGTCCTGCCTCAATCTTGGTCACCGATACCAAAGGCAACATCGAATATGTAAATCCCAAGTTCGTCGAACTGACTGGCTATAGCGAAGAAGAGATCATCGGACAGAATCCACGCATTCTCAAATCTGGCAAGACCAGTAGTGAAGAGTATAAGCAGATGTGGAAGACGATCGACTCTGGTGGCGAATGGCGTGGTGAGTTCCTCAACAAACACAAAAACGGCGACCTTTACTGGGAGTTCGCATCAATCTCAGGCATCCGGGATAAAAATGGTGAGATCACCAACTATCTGGCGGTCAAAGAGGATATCACCGAGCGTAAACAGGTTGAGGAGCAGCTTCGAATCGCTGCTGCAGTATTTAATACCAGCAACGAAGGTATTGTCGTTACCAACGCCGACAACCAGATCATGGCGGTTAACCCGAGTTTCACAAAAATCACCGGTTATCGCAGTGAAGAGGTGATCGGTAAAAACCCCAACCTACTCAACTCCGGACAGCACGGTCCCGAGTTTTACAATGAGATGTGGGTACAGCTGCAGGAGAAGGGGTACTGGGAGGGTGAGATCTGGAACCGAAGCAAATCGGGCGAGGTCTACCCCGAGTGGCTCTCACTCTCGGTGATCAAAGATGATGAAGGCAATGTTATTGAGCACATCGCCATCTTCAGCGATATCACCCAGCGCAAAAACGCCGAAGAGAAGATCCGCTGGCAGGCCAATTACGATGCCATCACCGGTCTGCCTAACCGCACCCTGTTCCGTGATCGCCTCTCATCGGCCATCAGCAACGCCCACCGTGAGGGATGGACCTCGGCGCTGCTCTTCATCGACCTCGATCACTTCAAGATCGTCAACGATACTCTGGGACACGCCGTCGGCGATGATCTGCTGAAACAGGTCGCCGAGCGTTTAATCGACTGCGTACGCGAGGCGGATACCGTTGCGCGACTCGGCGGTGATGAGTTCACCGTAATTCTGCAAGGGATCAACCATAGTGACGATGCTGCCGCCGTGGCACAGAAGATCATCAACAAGATTTCTGAACCGTTCATTCTCGAGGGTAATGAAACCTTCATTGGTGCAAGTATCGGTATTACCCTCTACCCCGATGATGCCTCTGATGCTGATGATCTGATCCGTAATGCCGACATGGCGATGTATCGCGCCAAAGATGCGGGACGCAATGACTACCGCTTCTTCACCTTTACTATGAACGAGCAGGTATTCGAGCGCATGCAGCTGGAGAAAGATATGCGCGCAGGTCTTGAGCGCAATGAGTTCTTCCTCGAATACCAACCAATTGTCGATACCGTAAATGAACAGACGGTTCATGCCGAGGCACTAGTACGCTGGCAACATCCAGAGCATGGTCTGATACCACCCGATCGCTTTATTTCGCTTGCAGAGGAGTCTGGCTTGATCAACCAGCTCGGCTGGTGGGTACTGGAAAACGCCTGCGCTCAGGCCAAACAGTGGAGCTTGAACGGCTACCCGGTCGGCATCTCCGTCAATCTCTCTTCTCGGCAGATCAAGGCCGGATTGAGTTCGGAGAAAATCGTAACGATGCTGAATGAGGTCGGACTCGAACCTACTCTGCTGACACTTGAAATCACCGAAGGGCTGCTGCTTGACGATACCGAAGAGACACTGCTCTGGCTCAACACCATCAAGCAGACCGGCGTGAAACTCTCGGTCGACGATTTTGGCACCGGCTTCTCATCACTCAGCTATCTGAAACGTTTCCCAGTCAACATCATCAAGATCGACAAGGGTTTTGTTCAGGACGTCACCCACGACCACGATGACGCCACTCTGGTGAAGGCGATTATCGGCCTTGCCGAAAGTTTCAATATCAATGTGGTAGCTGAAGGTGTTGAGACCGAGGGACAGCTTAAATTCCTACGACAGCACAACTGCGACATGATCCAGGGCTTCTACTATAGTCGTCCCCTCGCCGCAGAGAACCTGCTCGGCTACCTCAAACAGGGTGCAGCAGCTTAAAGACTATCAGGCCTTCCAGTGGTGCAACTCCCACTGCCAAGCGTGTTCAATAATAGTATCTAGCGCACTGAATTCTGGCTGCCAACCGAGTTCAGTAATAGCCCGCGATGCATCCGCCACCAGTATGGCTGCATCACCATCACGCGCCGGGCAATCCTCTATCTGAATCTCACGCCCCGTGACACGCACCGCTGCATCAATCAGCTGCTGAACAGAGTAGCCATTACCGTTACCGAGATTGTAAACACCACTCCCCTTCCCAGCCTTAAGCCAATCGAGCGCCAGTAGATGGGCACTGCAGAGATCAACCACATGCACATAGTCACGAATGCAGGTGCCATCATCCGTCGCATAATCACGCCCATAAAGCTGGATCGATTTATGTCGTCCAGAGGCGGCCTGGAGTACCAACGGAATCAGGTGGGTCTCGGGTTGATGTCGCTCCCCCAACTGATGCCCTGGATCCGCTCCAGCCGCGTTAAAGTAGCGTAGCGAGATCGATTTCAGAGCGTAGGCACGATCGTAATCCTGCAATATCTGCTCAACCATCAGCTTCGAACGTCCGTAGGGGTTAATCGGCGTTGTGGGGTGTGCTTCATCGATCGGCGAGTATTCGGGTTCACCGTAGACAGCGGCAGTAGATGAGAAGACCAGCTCTTTCACTCCGTGGCTCACCATCGCATCGAGAAGATTCAGCGTTGCGGCTACATTGTTCTGATAGTACTCAGCGGGTTCAACAACCGACTCCCCGACAGCGATGAAGGATGCAAAGTGCACCACACAATCAAACGAGTGCTGGTTCATCAGCGTATCTAACAGACCGCGATCACCCAGGTCACCCTCAACAAACTCTCCACCAACAACGGCATCGCGATGGCCGTTACAAAGATTATCCAGCGTTACTACCTGATGGCTCGCTGCAAGCAGCATTTTGACCATGTGCGAGCCGATATATCCGGCTCCACCGACGACTAAAACCTTCATACTCAGAACTCGTTATCCATTCATTTGGAACGCAACACTATAACAGCGGAGATAATCGGGATAGTTAGGGCAACACAGTACAAGGCCAAGCCAAGCCAACGCAACGCGTCAGACGCCCAACAAACAAACGGAATGAGTAAAACGTACTAAAGGCTCAGGAGAGTCCCTTGATAACTGCCTTGATCAGCTCATCGGCAACAAACTTGGTCAGGATGTCGTTGGCGCCACAGGTGGTCGCCTTATCCTCATTGATCGCACCGTTAAGTGAGGTGTGCAGCAGCACATAGCTGTCGGAGAATTCAGGATCATTTCTGAGTTCACGGGTAAAGGTATAGCCATCCATCTCCGGCATCTCGATATCGGAGATAATCATATCGACACCAGCGCCATTATCACCCTCATCACTCGAGAGCTGACGCAGTTTTTTCAGTGCCTCAACCCCATCCTGGGCCTCGATGGTGACAATACCGACGCTATTGAGAGTTTGGTTGATCTGGTGTCTCGCCATACGGGAATCGTCGATCAACATAATGCGCTTACCTTCGAGTAGCGCAGCCTGGTTGCCGTCGAGACTAAGGTCGGCCGCTGTTACCACCTCTGAACCGACCACCTCACCAATGATGCGTTCAACATCGAGAATCTGCACCAGCTCCTTTTCGATATCGGTCACACCCGTGATGTAACTACCCAACCCACTCCCTTTGGGCGGAGGAAGAACATCCTTCCAGTCGCAGACCGCAATTCGATCCACCTTACTGACGAGGAAACCAATCATGACACGGTTAAATTCCGAGACGATGACTGAGGCATCAACATCCTCACTCTCGGGAAGTGGTGCCAGGCCAACGGATTGAGAGAGATCGATAATAGTGAGCGTCTCGCCACGGAGGTGGGAGACACCGCGTACAGCGGGATGACTCTCAGGGACATGGGTCAGTTCGGGACAACCGATGACCTCTTTGACCTTGAGAACATTGATACCGTAGCGCTGTTTGCTACCGAGATGGAACAGAAGTAACTCAAATCTATTCTCATTCGCCGCTTCCATCCTACCTCCGCAGGGTATTGAGATCTGTTGCTAGTAGAGTTAGAGGCTGTTGAGTTCCATCATCTCTTCCTCGGTCAACATCTTGTTGGAATCGAGGAGAATTAACAGACCACTTTCACGATTGCTCAATCCACTGATGTAGTTAGCCGTGTTGCCACTGCCGGTATCGGGAGCAGGCTCAATATCGGCCGCGTTAAGCTCAGCCACATCATTAACACTATCGACCAGGAAACCGATCACGGTATCTGCAGTTTCGAGAATCAGGATACGTGAGGAATCATCCGCCTCATGTATCGGTAGACCGAAGCGGGTACGGGTATCGATAATTGAAACAACATTGCCACGTAGATTGATAATTCCGAGTACATAGCCCGGTGCGCCGGGGACAGGAGAGATTTCAGTGTTGCGTAGCACTTCACGCACCTGCATCACATCGATGCCGTAACTCTCATCAGCCAAGCGAAAAGTCACCCATCGCGAAATTGGGTTCTTCTGTGCTTCAACCATTTGATTCATTGCCCTACTCCCTCGCCTCAGCTCAAGATTTAGTTATTGCCGCTCCGACCATCGTGAGATAGAGCCTGCATTCATTAAAGACCTCATAAGATAAGGCGCTTCACCACCCAATCGCAACAACAATTTATCCTTCGGACGTGGAGAGCTAGTACTCTGATTCGAGAAAACTGAGACACCCACTCGGGGAGTCGCTATTTTTGCGGAAGCTTGTTTTGGGCGTCCAAGCCCAAGCAAGCGGCAAATACTTAACGCGACCGTTTATGCCTACGGCGCCCGCTATCCATGGCGGTCAGCGGGAGCATTGCGATAACACCCATCGTCCGTTTGAGCGGCAACCTCAGTGGAAACTTTAGACAAGTTAGCAGAGTGTTGCCATCACAAACCGCAGTAACCTGAGAACAGAAAGTGATTATCCGGTTTCTCGAATAGCCGCAATTTCTGTAGAATTACCCTATTCAGCAGCGGGTATCGCTGTCACCACATAATAAGACCGACTGGTTTAGACCCCGTCCACTCGTGAGTTAATGTAATTATGAGTAACACAAGCGAAGAGCTGGTACAGCTCACGATCAACGGTAACGAGATCACCGCCCCCTCCTCACTCTCAGTGATTCAGGCGCTCTGGCACGCCGGTTACCCGCGGGTGAAGAGCGTTGGCTGCCTTGAGGGTGTCTGTGGATCGTGTCGCGTCCTGGTTCGTCGTGAAGATGATGCCGATGTCTCAATGGAACTCGGCTGCCAGACCCTGGTTGAGAATGGCATGCAGGTGATCTTCCTGGTCTTCCCCACGCCAACCCACCACACCTACCAGCTCGATGAGATAAAGAACTCTTGGGATGTGCAGGCACAGTTCCACCGCATCTTCCCCGAGGCACAGGATTGTCGTCACTGTGGCGGTTGTGTGAAGACCTGCCCCAAGGGTATCGATGTCGAGCATGGTGTCAGGCTCGCCAACAAGGGGCGTTTCAAGGAGGCAGGCGATCTCTTTATTGAGTGCATCATGTGTAACCTCTGCATGACTGCCTGCCCGGAGCTGATCTCACCCAACCACGTTGGGCTATTCTCACGCCGGGTGACCGCATACTTCCACATCCGCCCCTCTAATCTGATCAATCGTCTCGAGGCACTTCGCACCGATCAACTGCAGATCATTAAGTAGTCCGTTACCAGAGATCGGACGATAAAGAGAGCTATGAGTAAAGGCACCCCCTACAAAGAGGCACTGGCACGGTTTCAGCAGGTTCACGGCACCGCTCATGAACTGCCAGACACATCTGTCGATGTTGATGCCCTGCTACGCGACCACCATCCCGACCATCTCGGCGGTTCGATTGTCGACCTGGAGGTCGGCGCCAATCGCGGTGAACGTTGCCACCGCCAGCTGGCTGACATGCTGCAGTCCAATGCTCGCATCGACGAGGCCGATCTGGCCGGCGCCAAGACGGTCGAGACCGATGTGCTGATCATTGGCGGCGGTGGCGCCGGTTGCGCTGCCGCACTGACCGCTGCCAAAGAGGGTGCGCGGGTCATTCTCACCACCAAGCTGCGCCTGGGTGACAGCAACACCGTCATGGCCGAGGGCGGCATTCAGGCCTCCATCGACAAAGATGACACCCCGCAGATCCATTATGACGATACCCTTCGTGGTGGCCACAACCTGGCCGATAAGGATCTGGTCGCGAAGATGGTCCTGGACGGCCCCGATGTAATCCGCTGGCTGATCAAACAGGGCATGCAGTTCGATGTCGACGAGTTTGGCGACCTGCTCACCCGGCGTGCTGGCGGCACCACCGCCGATCGTGTCGTCTATTTCCGCGACTACACCGGCCTTGAAATGATGCGCGTGCTACGTGAATCGGTGCTCAACCGTGAGATCGAGGTGTGGCACTACAGCCCCGCCGTTGAGCTGCTCTCCGATGAGCAGGGCCACTGCGCTGGTGCCGTCATTACCGATCTGAAAAAACGCCGTAACGTACTGGTAAAGGCGAAATCGGTGATCATGGCGACTGGCGGCATCGGTCGCATGCACCTCAACGCCTTTCCCACCTCCAACCACTTCGGCGCGACCGGTGATGGTTTGGTGCTCACCTATCGTCTCGGTGCCCAGCTACGCGACCTCGACTCTTTCCAGTATCACCCCTCGGGCCTTGCCTACCCGCACCACCTGGCCGGTACCCTGATTACCGAGGGTGTACGTTCTGCCGGGGCGCAGATGATCAACGCCGAGGGCCAACGTTTCGTCGACGAGCTAAAACCACGCGACCACGTATCCTCTGCCATCATTCGTGAGTGCGCTGAGGGACGCGGTGTTGATGCGGGTGAGAGTGGTATCGGAATCTGGCTCGATACACCCGGACTCGATCTGCGCAACCCCGGCATCATCAACAAACGTTTTCCCAAGCTGGTCCAGCTCGGCAAAAAGAGCGGGATCGATCCAGCTAAAACACCGCTGCTCATCTACCCCACCCTCCACTACCAGAACGGTGGTGTAGTAATCGATGAGAACGGCCAGACCACCGTACCCAACCTCTACTGCGTTGGTGAGGTCAGTGGCGGACTACACGGCAAGAATCGCATGATGGGTAACGCGCTGCTGGAGATCATCAGCTTCGGCCGTCGTGCCGGCCATGTTGCGGCACAGAGCGGCTATCAGCGTCGTCACAATAAGGTCTCAATCGCCCATCTTGGGCCTATGCAGCGCGACCTGACCCTGGCCAAGATGCCGATGGATCTGCAGGGGCCAATGCTCTTCCCCGACTACGCAAAATTCGATTCTGATGCTGAATATGAAGGGTTACGTAAAACCCGCAACCGGGAGGAGGAGTGACCATGGAGCGACTTAACCAGGTACTACTCAACTCGGATAACCGTATCGGCCCCGACCTTGAGGCGTGGCTTGCAGGTAACGGCGGAAAGGGTCTGGAGCGAGCACTGCAGATGGAACCCCCAGCGATCATTGAGATGATCGAGCAGGCGGGCCTGCGTGGACTCGGCGGCAGCGGTTTTCCCACACACAAGAAGTGGGGCTTCGTTGCGGCCCATGCGGGTACCGGCGAGAAATACCTGATCTGCAATGGCAACGAGGATGAACCAGGCACCTTCAAGGACCGCATTCTGCTACATGAGTGCCCCCATCAGGTGATCGAAGGTGCCACGATTGCCGCATTGGCAACCGGCATTAACCGCGTCGTCTTCTATATCAACCCTGAGCAGGAGAGCTCACTCGAGTCGATGCGCCGCGCCGTCGCCCAGTGGCTCGACTCAAACCTCTATAGCCAGCTCTCCGATCACTACGAGGGTGATTTCGAGTACCGCGTGGTTGAGAGCTCTGGCTACTATATCGGTGGCGAAGAGACCGCCGCAATCGAATCGGTCGAAGGGAAATTCCCCTTCCCTCGTGGCAAACCCCCCTTTCCTGCAGAATCCGGCGTACACGGCTGCCCGACCCTGATTAACAATATCGAGACCCTCTCCAACGTCTCGCACATCCTGCGTAACGGCGTCGAGTGGTATCAGGAGTTGGGACTGGGTGAGACCTCGGGCACCAAGATCTACTCACTCAGTGGCGATGTACTCAAACCCGGCGTCTACGAGCTACCGATGGGAATCCCACTTGATGAGCTGATCAACGACTACGGCGGTGGCATGCTGATGGACAAGCAGCTAAAGGCGGTCTTCACCGGCGGCCCCTCCAACACCATCCTTACCCCCAAGGATCTCGATGTACCGCTCGATTTCGAATCGGTCGCCAAGCGCCGTTCGGCGCTGGGAACCGGTGCGATGATCGTCATCTCCGAAGGCACCGGTATCGTCAAGCGGGTGACCGAGTACATCAACTTCTTCGCCCAGAACTCCTGTGGACAGTGCCCACCGTGCAAGACCGGCACCTACTACGTCGCGCTTCTGCTCGGTAAGATCGACACCGGCGAGGGGAGCCGCGCCGATCTCGACGCACTGATCAACCTCTGCAAGATCCTGCCCGGCAGTGGCCGCTGCCACCTGCTCGATGGTGCGATCAAGGTACTCGACAGCTCGCTCTACCACTTCATGGATGAGTACGAACGCTCGCTGGCCTATTAAGGTTTGGGGGTGTCTAGCTAAAGGTCACACCCAACACCTATTCCCTGCTACCTAGATCTTCACCTGCATCGCCTCATTAACCAGGTGCTGCCCCTCGGTCTGCAGGAACTCGATAAAGCTCTGTGCTGCAGGCGAGAGATTTTTCTCTTTGCGATGAATCACATTCCAGCGACGGCGCAGCGGGAAACCCTCCACTTTTAGTACCTTGATCTGTCCTGCAGCGATCTCCAGGCGTAGGTTATGCAGCGACAGGGCTGAGATGCCCAGTCCCGCCATTACCCCCTGCTTGATTGCCTCAGCACTACCGAGCTCCATATAGGGGTTGATACTGAGCCCCTGATCTTCAAAAAACTCCTCCACCACCTTGCGATTCCCCGAACCCGATTCACGCACTAGAAAACGCTCCTCGGTCAGCTGCTTGAGGGTGATCTTGCGTTTGCTCGCCAACGGGTGGTTGGGGCTGGCTACCACGGCGATGACGTTCTCCAGAAAGGGAACCGCCTCGACATCAAGGTCATCGGGGACATGCCCCATGACGTAGAGGTCATCCTCGTTATCCCCAACCCGCTCCAGCAGACTGGCGCGGTTGGCCACCTTAAGCTTTGGCTCCACATCGGGGTAGCGACGAAGAAAGGCACCAAGCAGATGGGGCAGGAAGTACTTTGCCGAGGTCACCGCAGTCACGGTGAGGGTGCCGGCAACCTCGCCGCTGAGAGAGTCGATGGCACCATCTAACTCTGCCAGTCTCCCCAGCACATCCTTACTGGCATCGTAGAGCTCGCGCCCGACCTCGGTGAGGGTAATACGACGACCAACATGTTCAAACAGAGCCTTACCGACATTCTCCTCCAACCGCTTGACCTGGATCGAAACGGCGGGCTGAGAGAGGTGGATCTCCTCGGCAGCTCGAGTAAAGCTTTTATGGCGGG
>NZ_MPRL01000082.1:0-10193 GCF_002020875.1 Solemya pervernicosa gill symbiont
TTCGTCGTTCGCTCGCGCTCTCAACTACGAATAGGCAGACGGCGTCGACTATCGCGGACTAACCGCCTTCGCTTCGCTATCCATGGCGGTCAGCGCCTGTAGGTGCTTTTGTCTTACACCTCATCTATGCGACTATTCAGCTAAGACCAATAAACAAAACAAGCTGATACCGTGACTACTGACAGCAACAACTTCATCGACTCGTTCCGCAGCTCGTCGCCCTATATCAATGCCCATCGTGGCAAGACCTTTGTCATCCTCTTCGGTGGCGAGGCGGTCGCCGATGCCACGCTGCCGACACTGATTCACGATATCGCGCTACTCAACTCACTCGGCATTCGTCTGGTGCTGGTCCACGGCGCACGCCCTCAGATCGAGCAACGTCTCAAGGCACGAAATGCCGAGATCCGCTATGAGAACGGCCTGCGCATCACCGATGACGATGCTCTCGAATGCGTAAAAGAGGCGGCCGGTACGCTACGCATGGAGATCGAGGCGCTACTCTCGATGGGACTGGCCAACACACCGATGGCCGGTGCTCGGCTACGTGTCGCCTCTGGCAACTTTGTCACCGCACGTCCACTCGGCATTTACAACGGTATCGACTACTGCCACACCGGCGAGGTGCGGCGCGTCGACACCGACGGCCTGAGACAACGCCTCAGCGACAGCAGCGTGGTACTGCTCTCGCCGATCGGCTACTCACCTACCGGTGAGATCTTCAACATCACCGCAGAGGAGATCGCCACCTCGGTCGCCATCGAGCTTGAGGCCGATAAGCTGATTATCCTCAGTGAAGAACGCACCCTGCGCGACAGCCGTCGCAAACCCATACAGCAGCTCGGCCCCTCGGCCGCCCACGACCTGCTTGGCGGCAGACGCAAACTACCGGCCGATACCCGCACCCATCTGGAGAGCGCGATGCTCGCCTGTCGCGGCGGGGTTAAACGCACCCACATCATCGAACGCAGTCTCGATGGTGCGCTGCTACAGGAGCTCTACACCCGCGACGGCGTCGGCACCCTGATCACTGCCGAGAACTATGAACAGACCCGTCCTGCCACCATCGACGATGTCGGCGGCATCCTGGAGCTGATCGAACCGCTGGAAGAGGAAGGTGTGCTGGTGCGTCGCTCACGCGACCGCCTCGAGACCGAGATCGACCACTTCAGTGTTGTGGTGCGCGACAGCACGATTATCGGCTGTGCCGCCCTCTACCCCTATCGTAAGGAGGGCTTCGGTGAACTTGCCTGCCTCGCCACCCATCCCGCCTACCGTAATGCGGGACGCGGTGATGAACTGCTGCTGCAGATCGAACAACGCGCCCGCACCATGGGACTCGACAAACTATTCGTACTGACCACTCGTACCGCTCACTGGTTTCGGGAGCGCGGCTTCGCCCACGCCGATATCAAGGCGCTGCCACTCAAACGACGCGGCCTCTACAACTACCAACGCAACTCAAAAATTTTCATCAAGGAGCTTGATGACCGTGGCTGCCAAACGTACCGAACGACGCAAGAGCAACGGCAGCCGAGGTCGGCGCAAGAGTGATCGTGGTCAGGGCGACTCAACGATCATCAAGTTCATCTTCGTCTTCCTGGTTCTCTTCATGACCATCACCGTTAACCTCTCCGACGGCATGCTGGCGCGTGTCGGCATCGACCCCAACTACCTCTATGCCGCTCTCGCCTCGGTCATCCTCGCGGGTCTAACCGCAAGTAAACCGATGGCGATGTCACTGCTGGTCATTACCGTCACCATCGGTGCCAACCTGCCCACCGAGTACGCCGAGCGCATTGGCGTTAATCAGGATTTTCTGCTCGCTACCCTAATCGCTCTCATCATCGCCCCGCAGTTTAAAAGCTGGCACAGCTGATCATCAGCTAGCCACACCACGGGCGTGCTAAAGCACCCTTTCGTAATGAGCAGACCATGACAGAAAGAGATCTGGCGAACGCCTCGCCTCTCAAGTTAATTCAGATCAGCGACACCCATCTCTACGCCGATACCGATGCCGAACTCTACGGCATTGCTATCGAATCACGTTTCCAGGCTGTATTGGAAAAGGTTGCCACAGAAGAGGCTGACCTACTGGTGGTAAGCGGTGACCTGGCAAACGGCGACACCGACGCGGCCTATCAACGTTTAAAGCACTCTCTTCAAGAGCTCAATCTCGATACGGCGCTCATACCCGGCAACCACGACACCCCTGAGCGAGTCGCCTCAATCAGTGCGGGGCGTCTCTCGAATCAGATGGTCTGGCAGCTGGATGGGTGGCAGATATTGATGCTCGACAGCTCCAACACCAATAGCCAATCCGGACGCCTGGGCAGTAAGCAGCTGGCTGAGCTGGAGAGCCAACTGCGCGCGCATCCCAATCAACCCACACTAATCTTTCTCCACCATCAGGCGGTAGCCATAGGCTGTCGCTGGCTCGATACCATGCTGTTGGAAGATCGAGACACCCTGTTCGACCAGCTTGATCGCAATCCGCAGGTGAGCGCGGTGGTGTGGGGGCATACCCATCAGGCGTTCGAAGCGGAGTACCACGGCATCAAACTCTACGGAACGCCTTCAACCAACGCCCAGTTCAAGGTCAACAGCGATGAGTTTGCCATTGATGAATCGGTCGATACGGGGCGCCCCGGTTATCGTCGTCTACTGTTGCATGCAGACGGGACCATTGAGAGCTGTGTCATCCGGGTGGATGTTTAGGATCTGTTAGCTGAATTCGCCACAGAGTGTTACTTACTTACCGGCGCGAACCAGACCACCAAGTCCTTCACGTTCAAGTACCGTATTGATCTGTTCGCGAATCTCGCTACTGCGTTCAAGCAGCAGTGCCTCCTGCAGCAGGGAACGCGCCTTCTCCGCATCGATAGTACGAATCACCCACTTCACCCGCGCCAGGCTGCCGGTACTCATACTCAGGCTATCAACCCCCATCCCAAGCAGCAGCAGCGCCGAGGCGGGATCACCCGCCATCTCACCGCAGACACTCACCGGCTTACCGAAGCGCCGCGCCCCTTCGACGATCTGCATCATTGCACGCAGCACCGCAGGGTGGAGTGAGTCGTAGAGATCGGCCACCCGTGCATTATTACGATCAACAGCGAGCAGATACTGGGTCAAATCGTTGGTACCGACCGAGAGGAAGTCGACCCGCTTGGCGAGTACATCGGCCTGGTAGACCGCCGAGGGCACCTCCACCATCGCGCCGATCTTCGGTCGTTTCACTGCCACACCCTCTTCGATCAGTTCGTTATAGGCGCGATCGATCAGATCGATCGAATCATCAAGCTCATCGACACTGCTGATCATCGGCAGTAGTAAATTCAGGTTATCGAGTCCGGCGCTGGCACGCAGCATTGCCCGCAGCTGTACCAGAAAGATCTCGGGATGATCGAGGGTGATGCGGATACCGCGCCAGCCAAGGAAGGGATTGTCCTCTTCGATAGGAAAATAGGGCAGCGCCTTATCACCACCGACATCGAGGGTACGCAGCGTTACCGGCCTGGGTGCAAACGACTCCAGCACCTCGCGGTAGATCTCATACTGCTCCTGCTCACTGGGGAAACGCTCACGGATCATGAACGGGAATTCGGTACGGTAGAGCCCCACCCCCTCAGCGCCACTATTAAGCGAGGGTCCGATATCGGAGAGCAGGCCGGTATTGGCATAGAGCGGAATACGCACCCCATCTGGGCTTTCGGCGGGAAGGTCTCGCAACGCCTTGAGGCCGTCGCTAAGCTCATCCTCCTCACGAACCAGTCGTTCAAACTCCTGTACAACCATTGGGCCTGGATTGACGTAGATTCGGCCGCTGTAGCCATCAGCAATGATCTCGGCCCCGTCGACACGGGTCACCGGCAGATCATCGGCACCCATCACCACCGGCACACCCAGCGCACGCGCCAAGATCGCCACATGTGAGGTGCGCGAGCCGCTCACCGAGACGATACCGGTCAACCGCTCCGTTGGAACCTCGGCCAGCATCGAGGCGGTGATCTCCTCACCCACCAGCACCGTATCGGCCGGGTAGTCGATGCGGGTGGTATCGCCCTCCTGCAGATATTGCAGAATGCGCCGTCCCAGATCGCGAACATCCTGGGCGCGTTCGCGTAGATAGGGATCATCCATCTCCTCGAAGATATTCACATGCTCATCGACGGTGTTACGCAGCGCGCCCGGCGCCCAGTTGCCATCACGAATACGCTCGACACTCTTCTCAACCAGCGAGTCACCATCAAGCATCATGATAAAGGCGTCGAACAGCGCGCTATCCTCAGCCGGCAGCACGGGCCGCATGCGCTCAACGATGGTCTCAATATCAACCCGCACGGCAGTTACGGCGGCGCGGAAGGCGAGCTCCTCCGCCTCTGGGTCATCGGCACGACGATCGGGTACCGCTGAAAGATCGGCGTGCGGATAGCGCACCACCGCCGTACCGATCGCCACACCCGGCGCGCCTGAGACACCTAAAATCGGTCGCTCATCGGAGAGCCTTCTACGTTTACGAAGCCCATCGATACCGCCGCTGGCCTGGGCATGGGCAATCGCGCCGGAGAGCTGCGCACCGATGGTAACCAGGAAGGCCACCTCGTCCTCATCAAAACGTTCAACCGCATGGCGCTGCACCACCACCACACCCATCACCTCACGGTGGTGAATCACCGGCACACCGAGGAAGGTGGAGTACTGCTCCTCACCGGTCTCGGGAAAATATTGATAACGCGGGTGGTTCTTGGCGCTCTGAATATTGAGCGGCTCCTCGCGCTCGGCCACCATGCCGACCAGTCCATTGCTGAAATCGATACGCACCTGTCCCACCGAGGCGGCGTTAAGACCATCGGTCGCCATCAAAACGTACTGGTTATGATCGAGGTCGGTCAGATAGACCGAGCAGACATCGACTTCCATCGCACCCTTCACCCGAGAGACGATAATCTCGAGCGCATCGGAGAGGTCAACGGCGGCGTTAACCTCCTGAATGATTCGGCGCAGGACTTCTAACATGGGTGACAATCCATCGACAGCAGGGGGAAATCAACCATCAAGGTTTGCTGATAACCAGACCACCGGGATAGGGGGCTGGCTCTGGCGGTGCACCTTCGGGGAAAACCAGCGGTGCGAGTTCACGTAGTGCGCGTTCATAGACGCTGCGTTTGAACGGCACCACATCGTTGAGTGGGTACCAGTAGTCGACCCAGCGCCAGGTATCGAACTCCGGTTTGTTGCAGTAGTCGAGACGTACATCGCTCTCGCTGCCGGTCAGACGCAACATGAACCAGATCTGCTTCTGGCCAATACAGACCGGCTTACGGTTGCGACGGATAAAACGTTTGGGAAGGCGGTAACGGAGCCAATCCTTGGTCGCACCCGCCACCTCGACATGCTCAGGCTGCAGGCCGACCTCTTCAGAAAGCTCACGATACATTGCCTCTTCCGGCGACTCCTTATGCTGGATGCCGCCCTGCGGGAACTGCCAGGCATCCTGACCGATGCGACGCGCCCACAGTAGGCGTCCGTCATTACGGCTTAGAATGATCCCAACATTGGGCCTATATCCATCTGAATCAATCACTTACAGCTTTCTCTATCACTAATTATTAGCGCCGCATTGTGACAAAAATCGCCCATACAATCAATTCGGGCATAATAATCAATTAGTTAGAGTATGGTGATATTGTTTTATAGCCCACCACATTGATACGCCAACGTTTTACCTTTCAGCCGCCCCTCAGTATCCTTGGCGCCCCAATAGCACCCTAACTGGAGCACAACCTTGGCCCTCGCCATCTTCGATCTCGACAACACCCTGCTCACGGGCGACAGCGACTACCTCTGGGGCCGTTTTCTGGTCGAACAGGGTCTGGTCGACGGCGACCACTACGAGCGTGAAAATCAGCGTTTCTACGATGCCTACAAGGCGGGCACGCTCGATATCTTCGAGTTCCTCGCCTTCAGCCTCAAGCCGCTTGCCGAGCACGACATGGAGACACTCAACGGTTGGCACCGTCAGTTTATGGAGCAGATGATCGCACCGCTCATCCAGGCACCTGCCCAGGCGCTGGTAGAGAAACATCGCCAGCAGGGCGACACGCTGCTGATCATCACCGCTACCAACCATTTTGTGACCGCGCCAATCGCCGCCGCCTTCGGTATCGACAACCTGCTCGCCACCGATCCCGAGATCGTCGATGGTCGCTACAGCGGCGGTGTCGCTGGCACCCCCTGCTTCCAGCACGGCAAGGTGGAGCGTCTCGATAGCTGGTTGGCCGAGACGAGGCATAACCTGGAGGGGAGCTGGTTCTACAGTGATTCGCACAACGATCTACCGCTGCTGGAGAAAGTGACTCACCCGGTCGCGGTCGATCCCGACCAGCAGCTGGCCGATAACGCCACCGAGCGTGGCTGGCCGATCATCTCGCTGCATCTCGAACAGTAGAGACAACGCGACGGTGGCGCAGCGATCTAAACAACAGGGAGAGTGGCTGCTGCGTCTGCTACCGCTGCTGGTCGCAACCCTGGTCGGGCTGCTGTTTGCGCTGGCCAGCGGCAGTGTCGATCTCACCATTCCAGAGCTGATCGCCACCCTCAGCGGTAGCGGTGAACCGCTGCACCAGACCATCCTCTATGAGCTGCGCCTGCCGCGTGCGGTTGCAGCGGCCACCACCGGCGCACTGCTGGCACTGGCCGGTGTATTGATGCAGGTCCTACTACGTAACCCTCTCGCCGACCCCTATATCCTCGGCATCTCCGGTGGTGCAGCGGTTGCTGCACTACTCTCGATCCTGCTTGGCCTCGGCGGTGCCTGGCTGACCGGCAGCGCACTACTGGGTGCACTGCTGGCGATGGCGTTGGTCTTCGGTCTGGCACGCGGCAAGGGCGACTGGTCACCCTCGCGGTTGCTGCTCACCGGCGTGGTCATCGCCGCTGGTTGGGGGGCGCTGATCAGCTTTATCCTCACCCTCTCCCCCGCCGACCACCTGCACGGCATGCTCTTCTGGCTGATGGGCGATCTGAGCAATAGCAGCTCGCCATGGGGTGCGCTCATCATCCTGATCATCGGCCTGCTGCTCACCCTGCCCCTGGCACGCAATCTCAACATCCTCGCCCACGGTGAGCTGCAGGCGACCACCCTCGGTATCGATGTCACCCGGCTGCGTTTCAGCGTCTACCTGCTCGCCTCACTGCTGACCGCTGCGGCGGTGGTACAGGCGGGCACGGTCGGTTTTGTTGGGCTGATCGTGCCGCATCTACTGCGGCTGAGTGGTTTCCGAGACCATCGACTGTTGATTCCTGCCTCTGCCCTACTCGGAGCCACCCTGCTGCTCTTCGCCGACACGCTCGCCCGTGTACTACTCGCACCACAACAGCTACCGGTTGGCGTGGTCACAGCAATGCTCGGCGTACCGTTATTTCTCTATCTGTTACGACGTAGCTCTGCGCACGGGGTCGGTCAGTGAGCCTGCTACAGACAGAGGGACTCGTGGTCGAGATTGCAGGCATCACTGTCTGTCATGATCTAGCACTGCAGATCGTTCCCGGTAGCAGCTGGGCAATCCTCGGTGGCAACGGTGCGGGCAAGACCACCCTGCTGCACACCCTGGCCGGAGTACGCCTCGCTCAACAAGGCGAGATCACCATCAAGGGGCAACCGCTCTCGGCATGGCCACGTCGCCAGTTGGCGCAGGTTGTCGGGCTACTCGCCCAGGAGAGTAGTGATCCCTTCCCGATCACCGTTCTGGAGACGGTACTCATCGGTCGTCACCCCCACCTCGATCGCTGGCAGTGGGAGGGGGAAGAGGATATCGAAATCGCTCAGCGTGCCCTGCAGCAGGTGGCGCTGGAGGGTTTTGAGTCACGCATGGTCGACACCCTCTCTGGTGGCGAGCGGCATCGTGTTACCATCGCCGCGCTAATGGCACAGTCGACACAGCTGTTACTGCTTGATGAACCAACCAACCACCTCGATCTGCACCACCAGGTCACCCTGCTTGATGAGTTGAAAGCAGTCGCGAGCGCAGCGGATGGCGCACTGATCAGCGTACTGCACGACATCAATCTGGCACTGCGTTTCTGTGACCATGCCCTGCTGCTACTGCCCAATGGCGTGACACTACATGGTCCGATCGATGAGGTGGTCAACAGCGAGACCCTCACTGAACTCTATGCCCACCCTGTCATAGAGATCGCCAACGATGAACAACGCTACTTCATGCCACGCTAGCCACTCGAGCAGTAGCTATACTCAGACCATTAACTGCCTCAGGAGAGTTCGATGCGCCGAAGTAGCCAGCGACTATTAATCGTCGTCGCCCTGATCCCATTCTTTGCACTACTCGGTAATCGTGACGAAGAGCCGCAGACACCAGCACCGATTGTCGCTGCCCCAGCCTCACAGACAACCGTTACCGCTGACATCTCATCACATCAAAGCAGCGTCGACTTCAAGCTCCCCTATCTACCAAGATCAGTCATTAACACCAAAGAGATTCCCAACCATGTGCTCAAGGCCGATGCGGCTGATAGCGAACCACTCCCCTACTATGAGATCGCACGTGATACGTTCATGTTCTACGGCAGCATTGCACTCACCGATGAAGATAACCGAGGCTGGAACGGTAACGCAGGATTTGTCATCACCAATGAGGGTGTAGTGGTTATCGACTCACTCGGCACACCCAAACTCGGCGAACGGATGATCGCCACCATCCGCAGCCTGACCGAGCAACCGATCCGCTACCTGATCATCACCCACAACCACCCCGACCACAGCTACGGTTCAGTCGCCTTCGCACGCCTCGAGGGGGTCACCATCATCGGTCACGAGGGAACGATCGACTATCTCGAATCCGACCTAATCGACCACTCGGTCAACTACCGCCGCGAACTTCTGCCGAAGGATATGGCCGGCTTCTCCCCCATCACCCCCGACATTCTGATTGGTGGCGAGACCTTCTCCTCAAAAACAATCGAACTGGGCGGTGAGCAGTTCAACATCTACAACGTAGATCGTCACCACTCATTCGGTGATCTGGTCGTCGAACAGGTCAACGAAAAGGTTATCTGGATATCCGATCTCGCCTTTAACCAGCGCACCACCTACATGGCCGACGGGTCGAGCGAAAAGTCGGTCAGAGGTCAGGTGTGGTTGTTGGAGAAGTTTGCCGACGCAAAGCTGATGGTCCCCGGCCACGGCAGCGCACAGACCGCCCCCTTCCCGATGGTCAGTAAAACCCTCGTCTACATGCAGCGCCTACGCACCCTGATGAGCAACGCCATCGAAAACGATATCGATATGCAGGAGGCGATAGAGAGCGCCGATTTCAAGGATTGGCAGGAGACACGGCTCTACGAAGAGAACCAGGGCTCCAATGCACACTTTGTATATAGGGAGATGGAAGAGGAGCTGTTTTAGGCGCTCGCCAATCAGGTACCGGAATCAATACTGACTCCGGTACCATACGACCTACGTATCGTGTTGTTCAGGAAAGAGAACTAACCACGACGCCTCAGAACCAGCCAGCAGACTCAACCCGGCATAGGCAGGCTTACCACAGGGAGCAGCACCAACCGCCTCAGCCACACTGAACGCAGCCGGAGAGAAGTAGACCACAACCTCACAGTGAAGCCGCCCCTCCGACTCATGGCGAACGAAGAGCGCCATCGCCTCAGGAGCACCACTCTTCTCAAACTCCGACAGGAACAGCGCCTCGAGCCGATCCAGCGCCGCTCCAACCAACATGGCATCGCCGAGACTCATTGAAAACCAGCTATCCATAACACCTACCTATCCAATCAGCCCACTATTTGGCATCGACCCAGAAATTGTATAACCTCGGAACCACGGCCTGAGAGACACAACAATAACAGAGCCATTCAAGCGAAAGCCCTCAAACAACAGGAAGAGGCACTGCAGGATGCATAATCACAACAACACCCTCAGTAATACAACACACACACCCGCAGAAGTGAGAACTTTTGGCGGCATAACGCAATTATACGAGCCGGTCACATAACGCATTATATGTGCCACCCACATAATCTACTGTTAGATGAATGTTAATTTCAAGGAAGGGGGTTATATTGAACCTCCCCCAGTTTAACGGGTACTTTTAATAAGCGACAATGTCGCAATAGGAGTATCCAAATGACTAGAAAACGCAAGCCATATAAGACCTACA
>NZ_MPRL01000083.1:0-9946 GCF_002020875.1 Solemya pervernicosa gill symbiont
TTCTCCGTCGTTCGCTCACGCTCTCAACTACGAATAGGCAGACGGCGTCGACTATCGCGGACTAACCGCCTTCGCTTCGCTATCCATGGCGGTCAGCGACTGGAAAGAGCGTCTCGTTGATGCTTGGCTCGTGACACCCCTGCTCAACGATAGAGGCCAGCTCCTTCAGGTTGGGCAGCCGCCAGTCGTTATTCCCCGCAAAACCGACGCCGTTGACCGTCCACGCCTGACCCAGCGCACTCTGCCAGCCGTAGGTGGCACTGCCACCAGTATCGCACGCCGTGGTGGTGGTCGAGAGCCCCTCACTGCACTGTTTCCACATCAGGCCGGTCAGCTCATCGCTCACTGTGCCATCGCCGTTATCGGTAAAGCGACTGTCGGGGGTGGTCAGCGTGAGGTTGGGCGGGCAGGTCGCCTGGCCAGCCATCGGTATGAGTACCAGGACCAAAAATATTGTAATTAATTGCTTCATGCTCTTCTCCAAAAAAACCAATCACTGTCCGATGCACATGGATGTGCGAGTGTCTCGTGAGGCAGAATGCCGGAAGGGACTCCATTAGAGACTGCCGCCCTATAAGGATTCGTGCCTACCGAGCATCACGCATCAACCGTACATAGTTGTTACTGGACTTACTGCTTCTATTGCCGCTCCCATCGTAGAAATTGACGTCCACCGCGAGGGAGGCAGCGGCGGCATGCGTAGAGGAGGCCCAGGTCCAATCATTGACCGTATTGGGGAACCAGCCGCTATCGATGGTCGGACCGGGTGAGGCGATGCTGTAGTCGACGATGGAGCGCAACACCTCGCGGTTGGGCAGGCGCCAGTCGCTGTAGCCGCAGAGCGCGGCGGTGTTGACATCGGCGACATACTTTTCGGTATCACAGCGGGCGCCATCGAAACAGTTATCGCCGCCATCGGCAGTACCTGCATTGCCGCCGTTGGTGGCGCCATCGCTGCTGTACCAGCTGTAGGTCCAACCCCCATGGTGCAGATCGGGTACAGTGTTGTTGGTCTTCACCTCCCAGACCAGGCCGGTGACGACATCCTCGATGCAGGACCACTTGGTGCCCGCCGCTTCGCTACCGTTGTCATCCCACGCTCCGCTCTGGATTGCCAGTACCGAGCCGTCAGCACCTAGCTTGGTGAAGGCGAATCCGGCGTGGCCGTCGCTGTCGTCATCGAGTGTGGCATCGCGTCCGTGCTCTGCATCCTGCCCCGGGAAGACGGTGGTGCCGTAAAAGGTATCGTTACAGGCAAGGTTGCCGTTACGGTCGGTGGCGCAGTCGGTAATGCCGGTATCGTTTAGCGGCTGGGTGGTGGCTGCACTCGATGCACCACCACTTGAACCGTCGTTCTTGCAGGAGTAACCGGTCAGCAGGGTGAGCGATGAGAGCATCAACACCGTGAGCGGCAGGGCATGGTTATTTTTCATTCTTAGCTCCATGAGCAATATTCAAACGAAATAACGCCCATCCAGTGGACGACCGGATGGGCGTTATAACTAGATAGCGGGGTTAGGACGGTAGTGCCTGCGGCGGCAGACGGGGTATTTAGTGCTTGCTTGTGTTGTGGCGAACTGCATGACGACCCTGTCCGATTAAAGCGCGTGTGGCGCTGTTCCCTTAAATTGTGGGTTTGGAATTTACCGGGCAACAACACGCCTGTCAATTTACCCGCCACTGCTATCAGGTACCGGGGTTGTACCTCTTGGGCCGACCCCTCTCACCACCTTGAGATATAAAAAAGGCGGCCCAGTTGGGCCGCCTTTTTTATTGCATGGCATTCAAGTAGATCAGCTATGTCTGCTTCTCTCCCTCCTCAAGCAGGATATTCTTCTCTCCCTCCATACGACCGATCAATACCGCACCGCAAGAGTCGCTGAAGACGTTGACACTAGTACGACACATATCGAGTACTCGATCGACCGCCAGGATCAGACCGATCGCCTCTGCCGGCAGGCCGATCGCAGCAAGGATGATGGTGATTGCCACCAGTGATGCTGCAGGTATGCCCGCGACACCAATAGAAGTAAGCAGTGCAATGGTGACAATAGTGAACTGGGTCGCAAAGTCGAGCGTGATGCCATAGGCCTGTGCGATGAACATCGCCGCCACACACTCGTAGAGCGCAGTACCATCCATGTTAACCGTAGCACCGAGTGGCAGTACAAAGCTGGTGGTGCGGTTGGAGACACCGGCATTCTTCTCCACACAATCCATGGTCAGCGGCAGCGTCGCCGAGGAGGAGCTGGTGGAGAAGGCGGTCAGTAGCGCCGGCGCCATGGCGCGGTAGTGACGCATCGGATTCACCCCGGCAACAAACTTGAGCAGCAGTGGCATGGTGATCAGGAAGTGGAACGCCAGCGCCGCCAGCACGGTAAAGAAAAAGACCGCCAGCGGACGGAAGGCGTCGAGACCGCTGGTTGCCACCACCTTGGCGACCAGCGCGAAGACACCGATCGGTGCGAATTTCATCACCCATTCGGTGATGCGCATCATCACCTCGAACAATCCTTGCCAGAAGTTGTACTGCGCCTCTGCATAGGGCTCTTCGATGCGAGTCATGAAATAACCGAACAGCAGGCTGAAGAAAATCAGACCCAGCATCTGACCATTGGCAGCAGCAGAGACAATATTAGGCGGGATCATGCGCAGGAAGATCTCAATCACATCACTTCCGCTCTTGCCCGAGACCTTCTCGGCTACACCGGAAGCAGCCCCCTGATCGAGACTCATTATCTCACCCGCAGGGGTACCATCGACGATACCCGGCTCGATCATGTTGACCATCATCAGACCGATCATGATCGCAGCCAGACTGGTCACCATATAGTAGGTGAGCGTTTTGAGGCCGAGTCGACCGAGATTACCGCCACCGCCAATACCGGCGATACCAGTAATGATTGAGGAGATGATCAACGGCACGATCAGCATTTTCAGTGCATTGAGAAATGCGGTACCGAGAAATGCATAGACCGAATAGAAGTGGATACCGAACAGCGTACCATCGGTGCCGGTCACAAGACCGGCAATTACGGCAAGGATCAGTGCGATCAGTATCTGCCAGTGGAGCTTTATTTTCATTTTTCTCTCCCTGTGGAACTAAAAACCGTGTCTGGCTAAGCGCTACTCCAGATTCTCTTCAAAAATACGAATCTCAGTCGCCTTGCGCATTAGCTCAACCATCGCTGTCAGACTCTGATCACCACGACGCTTCAATTGCTGACTCTGCAGCGCCTGACGGGCTGCAGTATCAATACCAGCAAGCTTGCCGGGTTTGACACCACTTACCACTACCAAGGCTGAATCACCCTTCGGCAGCGAGACGACACTCTGTGTGGAGCTACCCTCGTCAGGATGCGGCAGGACAAAGGCGCCCTTAACCACGCTCTGCGGTAGCGCCTTGTCATCACGTTTGATCCAGAGCGATTCATTCAAGCTGGCGCCCTTCTGCCCGGCAATATTCTGTAATGCCTCACCTGCAGCAACCTGTTTCAACATCTCAGCGGCGCTCTCTTCGGCACGCGCCTTGGTTGCTTCCGCTAGCAAGGTGCTCTTAATCTCGCCACGCACTTCATCGAGAGGCTTCTGCTCGGGCTCCTTATGCTCATAGAGGCGCAGCACCACCATATGATCTGCAGTAACCTCTAACACACCGCTATTGATGCGCTCATTGAGCACCTCTTTACTGAAGGCCGCATCGGTAACCTTGGGATCTTCAGGCAGCGAACCACCACCCGCACGGGTCATCCAACCACTATTTTTCACCGTAAGGCCCAGCGTCTCTGCGGCTGGATCAAGACTTTCAGGATTTTCATAGGCGAGATTGGCCAGCTCCTCGGCACGCTCGTAGAAGAGCTTCTCGGCACGCTCACGTTTAACCGTCTCGAGCAGCTGTTCGCGAACCTCAGCAAAAGACTTCTGCTCCGGTGCATGAATTTCGGCCAGCTTGATCAGGTGGTATCCAAAACTTGAACGGACCGGCTCACTCACCTCGCCCTTGGTGAGGGAGAAAGCGACCTCTTCAAATGCCTGATCCATCACATTCCTGCCAAACAGCCCCAGATCACCACCACTCGCAGCCGAGGCAACATCATCTGACGCCTCCTTGGCAACCGACTCGAACGACTCGCCTGCACGGATACGCGCTTGAAGCGACTCGATCTTGGTGCGTGCTGCATCATCAGCAGCCTCATCATTGACCATAATCAGAATATGACTGGCACGACGCTGCTCTTCACTGAGGAACTGTACCTGCTGCTCCTGATAGGTGAGCTCAAGGGTCTCTTCATCAACATCGATCAGTGACTCGAGATCCTGCACACGCAGCTCTATGTAGCTGAGGTTAGCCTTTTCAGGCTGCATATAGAGACTCTTCGACGCTTCGTAGCGCTCGGCAACCTGCGCGTCACTGATTGAGATCTCATCAGAAAAGGCTGCTGCAGAGAGCTGCAGATAGGCAACCTTACGCAGCTGGTCACGCAGCTTCACCAATGCCTCAACCTCCTCAACCGAGGGGAGTGCGCTCGCAACAATACCGTTGGAGAGCTGACTCATCACCATCTGACCACGCTCCTCCATCTCGTAGCTGACAGCAGTGAATCCAGCACTGCTCAGCAGACGCTCATAACGCGCCTGTGAAAACTTCCCTTCATCCAGAAAACTCTGGGTAGCATGAATCTGTTGTGCCAGATGTTTGTCGCTGATTGCGAATCCCTGTTGCTGTATGGCCTGCAACAGTAGCGTCTGCTCGATCATCTCCTCAAGCACCAGACGCTTGAGCTGCTTTTCATTGAACATACCGGGACGATAGTTGCTACCCAACTGACTACGCAGGCGATCCATACGCTGTTGATAGACATTCATCAGCTGGCGCTGTGAAATTTTCTCTTCGGCGATCTGGGCCACATAGACCTGCGGGTCAGTACTGAAGTACTCATTAACACCCCACAGTGCAAATGGAACGGAGATAAGGATAACGATTACCCAGGCGATCCAGCCTGTGGCACGGTCTCTGATGGTCATTAACATGGTTAGTAGCTACCGGTAAGTTAGATTTATTCTGCTCAAGTTAGGGGCCAGCCCCTGACGTAACGGCCCATTATCCCGGTAGAGGCGTATGAAGTGAAGTAAGAAATTAGAAAAGAAAAAAGGCGCCCTATTGGACGCCTTTTGACTTGTTAGTGGCGGAGTGGACGGGACTCGAACCCGCGACCCCCGGCGTGACAGGCCGGTATTCTAACCAACTGAACTACCACTCCGCATTAACTTGGTGGGTGCTGAGGGGATCGAACCCCCGACCCTCGCCTTGTAAGGGCGATGCTCTCCCAGCTGAGCTAAGCACCCCGAAAGAGCGCGCTAGTTTACGGCATCCTTTAGAGCTTTACCAGCCTTAAATGCAGGCGCCTTACTTGCCTTGATTTCGATGGCTGCACCGGTCTGTGGATTACGACCAGTACGGGCTGCACGCTCACGAACTTCGAAGGTGCCGAAACCTACTACGCTAACCTGGTCGCCATTTTTCAGAGTATTGGTGATGGTGTCAAGTACTGCATCTACTGCTTTAGCAGCTGTTGCTTTTGGAAGGTCTGCAGACGCAGCAACAGCTTCAACGAGTTCGGATTTATTCATTATGGATGTTCCCCTTTGGCTTAAATTCTAATAATCAAAGAATACAAAAACAGAGACGGGTGGCCTCTCCTTTGCCACCCGTGAAAAATTGACCGGTGTTTTATACCAAGTGCTTTCGCAGCCTGTCAATCGTTGACAAACGCCTTAACTACTGCTGCCCAGAGTTAGTGCGCACGAACTCTGCGTGTACGCTTCTTCTCACTGGCCTGTTTACGCGACACACCACCCTCCGCATCCTCGCGCGGTTGCGGCATATGCTGCAGCGCAATTTCCAATACCTCATCAATCCACTTAACCGGACGAATGTCTAAATCGTCGAGAACATTCTTTGGAATATCAACCAGATCCTTACGGTTCTCTTCTGGGATCAAGACAATACCGATGCCGCCACGGTGAGCTGCCAGCAACTTCTCCTTGAGACCACCGATTGGTAATACCTCACCACGCAGAGTGATCTCACCGGTCATTGCCACATCAGCACAGACCGGAATGCCGGTCAAAATTGATGCAAAGGCAGTGCACATTCCAACGCCCGCACTCGGTCCATCTTTAGGAGTTGCGCCCTCTGGCATGTGTATATGGATGTCTTGCTTCTGATAAAAGTCGCTATCGATACCAAGCATATCGGCACGGCTGCGAATCACGGTCATCGCCGCCTGAATCGATTCCTGCATCACATCACCGAGCGAACCGGTGTGAATCAACTTGCCCTTACCATCCATCGTGGTCGCCTCAATGGTGAGCAGTTCACCACCCACCTCAGTCCACGCCAGACCGGTGACCTGCCCAACCTGATCGGCCTCCTCTGCACGTCCATAACGGAAACGACGCACCCCGAGATATTTATCGAGACTCTTCGGAGTAACGTTCAGCTTGCTCTTACGCGGCTTCAGTAGCACCTCCTTGACCACCTTACGGCAGATCTTGGAGATCTCACGCTCCAGGCTACGCACGCCCGCCTCACGGGTGTAGTAGCGAATGATGTCACGCAGACTCAGATCGGAGATGCCGATCTCGGTCGATTTCAGGCCATTGGCCTCAATCTGTTTAGGCACCAGGTAGCGAGAGGCAATATTGAGCTTCTCATCCTCGGTATAACCGGGAATACGAATCACCTCCATACGATCAAGCAACGGCCCAGGAATATTCATCGAGTTTGAGGTCGCAACAAACATTACATCGGAGAGATCGAAATCGACCTCCATGTAGTGATCGTTAAAGGTGTTGTTCTGCTCGGGATCGAGCACCTCGAGTAGCGCTGATGAGGGGTCGCCACGGAAATCCATCGCCATCTTATCGATCTCATCAAGCAGATAGAGCGGGTTACGGGTACCAACCTTGGAAAGGTTCTGCAGGATCTTGCCCGGCATGGAACCGATATAGGTGCGACGGTGGCCACGAATCTCTGCCTCATCTCGCACGCCACCGAGCGACATACGAACAAATTTTCTACTCGTAGCACGGGCAATCGAGCGCCCCAGAGAGGTCTTACCAACACCGGGCGGACCAACCAGACAGAGAATCGGTCCCTTCAGCTTCTTCACTCGCTGCTGCACGGCGAGATACTCAAGGATACGCTCCTTGACCTTCTCCAGACCGTAGTGATCAGCCTCAAGCACATCTTCAGCCGCCGCGAGATCGTTGCGGATTTTGTTACGTTTTTTCCATGGCACACTGACCATCCAGTCGATGTAGTTGCGCACCACGGTCGCCTCGGCCGACATCGGTGACATCATCTTCAGCTTGTTGAGCTCTGAGGTCGCCTTATCCTTCGCCTCCTTGCTCATGCCCGCTTTCTCAATCTTCTGCGTCAGCTCTTCGATCTCATTGGGCGCATCCTCCATCTCGCCCAACTCCTTCTGGATCGCCTTCATCTGCTCATTGAGATAGTACTCGCGCTGACTCTTCTCCATCTGTTGCTTAACGCGACCACGAATGCGCTTCTCGATCTGCAGCACATCGAGTTCGCCTTCGATCAGCGCCATCATATGCTCGATACGCTCCTGGATATTCTCGATACCGAGGATGTTCTGCTTCTCATCGATCTTCAGCGACATATGGGCAACAATGGTATCGACCATACGCCCCGGCTCATCGATACCATTGAGCGAGGTCAACACCTCGGGAGGTATCTTCTTATTCAGCTTAGCGTACTGCTCGAACTGGGTCAGCAGTGAGCGCATCAGCACGTCGGCCTCACGCACATCACCCATCGCCTCCGCTTCGAGTCTTTCGACCTGCGCCGCGATATGATTATCCTCTTCGATGTACTCAACC
The DNA here is from genome assembly GCF_002020875.1 of Solemya pervernicosa gill symbiont. NCBI lineage: Bacteria > Pseudomonadati > Pseudomonadota > Gammaproteobacteria > Solemya pervernicosa gill symbiont. The sequence goes on from NZ_MPRL01000083.1 coordinate 7,909, forward strand.
ACACGGGCACGCTCACCACCCTCGACCAGCACCTTGACGGTGCCATCGGGAAGCTTGAGTAGCTGCAGGATTGTTGAGAGGGTACCGATGCGATAGATATCGTCGAGGGTTGGGTCGTCAATCTCGGCACTGGTCTGCGCCACCAACAGGATTTGCTTGTCGCTCGCCATCGCCAGCTCTAGTGCCTGTATAGACTTCTCGCGACCAACAAAGAGCGGAATAACCATATGCGGATAGACCACCACATCGCGCAGCGGCAACACCGGCATCGTAAGTCGTTGACCATCAACCACTTCTGACACCTTATCTTTATTCTCCATCACGAGATCCTCTTAATTCGCTAGTGAGCTGGCGACAGAAGAGCGCCACCACTCGAAACTGAACCACACAACAATGCAGCCTTTGTATTCAATATGGGTCTTTGGGGGCAATGATTCAAGCCCATCAGAAATGCGGGCTTGGAGATAACACGATCCCCTCCGAACTGGAGGGCGTGCCGCCCAGTTCGAGGAGAATAGACAGGGACTTACTCGCCGACAGAAGCGGTCGATTCAGCACCCTCGAAGATTAGATAGGGCTTGGAATCGCCCGTGATAGCCGCCTCATCAACAACAACCTTGGTAACGTTGTCCATTGATGGAAGATCGTACATGGTATCGAGCAGCGTCGTCTCGAGAATGGTACGAAGACCGCGTGCGCCGGTCTTACGCTCCATCGCCTTGCGGGCTACCGCACGCAGCGCATCCTCACGGAACTCCAGATCGACATCCTCCATTTGGAACAGCTTGGAATACTGTTTGGTCAAGGCATTCTTCGGCTGACTGAGAATCTTGATCAGGGCATCTTCATCGAGCTCTTCCAGTGTCGCCACAACAGGCAGACGACCGACAAACTCAGGAATCAGGCCGTAGCGAATCAGATCCTCGGGCTCGACGTCGTAGAGCACCTCACCCAATGCACGACCATCCTCCTTGCTCTTCACTTCGGCAGAGAAGCCGATGCCCCCCTTCTCAGAGCGGCTGGTAATCACCTTATCGAGACCGGCAAAGGCTCCACCAACAATGAACAGGATATTCTTGGTATCGACCTGCAGAAACTCCTGCTGCGGATGTTTGCGACCACCCTGCGGCGGTACAGAGGCAACGGTGCCCTCGATCAGTTTGAGCAGCGCCTGCTGCACACCCTCACCCGACACATCACGGGTAATCGATGGATTATCTGACTTACGCGAGATCTTATCGATCTCATCGATATAGACAATACCGGTCTGCGCCTTGTCGACATCGTAGTCGCACTTCTGCAACAGCTTCTGGATGATGTTCTCAACATCCTCACCCACATAACCGGCCTCGGTTAGGGTGGTGGCATCGGCCATGGTGAAAGGAACATTCAACAGACGCGCCAGCGTTTCAGCCAGCAGCGTCTTACCGCAACCGGTTGGACCGATCAGGAGAATATTACTCTTAGAGAGCTCCACCTCATCCTTGCTCGAGGTGCTGGCTTCAAGGCGCTTGTAGTGATTGTAAACAGCCACAGAGAGCACCTTCTTGGCACGCTCCTGACCGATTACATACTCATCAAGAATCTGTTTGATTTCGTGTGGCTTGGGCAGATGATTCTCTTCACCCTCGGCCTTCTCCTGCATCTCCTCACGAATGATATCGTTACAGAGTTCCACACACTCATCACAAACGTAGACAGAGGGTCCAGCAATCAGCTTACGCACCTCGTGCTGACTCTTGCCGCAGAATGAGCAATAGAGCAACTTACCCTCGTCACCCTTTCCAGTTTCGTCGTTCATGACCTTACCTCGTTCATTCAGATACCGACTCTCTGTCAGCACCCAATATTGCTCCGATGCGTTTCAGCACCGCTATTCGATTTCCCTGAGTCCAATTCAACTACGTTCGGACGTTTGTGACAAGTCAATCCCTTGTCATATAACCGGGGAGTCGCTATTTTTGCGGAAGCTTGTTTTGGGCATCCAAGCCCAAGCAAGCGGCAAATACTTAACGCGACCGTTTATGCCTACGGCGCC
>NZ_MPRL01000084.1:0-10581 GCF_002020875.1 Solemya pervernicosa gill symbiont
GACCTCATTCAGCGCTGGGTGGAATCACACCCGTTCAGAAGTTGAATCAGGCTGCATGATCCCTACTTATGAGAACCATTATTAATGGGGGGATTACCATACGACCTGAAGCTGTTATCAGATGGTCCCCAGACTGGACGTTTTGGCACGGTACGATTGACCGGGCAATGTGGTGGAGGTAATTGGATTTTAGGTGCACCTGTTAGCTGTCGTGCAGGCGAAGCAGTAACTGGACATGTTGCTGAGCTCAACGACGGATGTTTCGAAGGGTGTGCCGTCGGTAATCTTAGAACAGAAATTGACGGCAAATGGATAAGCACCCTTCAAGGAGAATTTACCGGGGAAGCCTGTGAAGACTCCGTGCAAAATAATGGCGTTAATACTGATAAAATGCTCGCCTGCGGTACGGTTGGTAGCGGCAGTTACTCCACCAAGATTGGCAATCCAATCGACTTCGCTATAGGGAATAAATATTTCCATGCCAGCGACTACAAGGGAAATGGTGAATTCCCCATTGTATTTGACCGATCTTATAGCAGTTTGGTATTAGGCTGGCGCTATGCCTACACACAACGTATTGAGCGTCTTGCGGATGACCTGATGGTAGTTCGCCGTCCTGGGGGGCAATCCTATGAGTTCCGTCTAAGTGGCGGGCAATGGCTCTCTGATCCGGATGTGACGGATCGTCTTGAAACAGTGACAGATACCAATGGCCTGCTCTCTGGATGGCGGTATATTCTATCGAATAAAAAACAGGAAAATTTCGATACACAGGGCCGCTTACTCTCTATTCGCAATGCCTCCGGGGAGTCGCTATTTTTGCGGAAGCTTGTTTTGGGCATCCAAGCCCAAGCAAGCGGCAAATACTTAACGCGACCGTTTATGCCTACGGCGCCCCGCAGAGTACGGAAAACTCTGCTCCGGTCACAGTTTCCCATCCTCTCCGAGTGTAGGTTTAGAGAAGATAGATATGTTTTTGTGGATTGTGGATAGGTAATGGAGAACAGGCGACGATATCAGCGAATCGCGCTCTCACTGAGCGCCGAGGCGATCAACGCCTCGGGTATGTGCAGACGTGTCGATTTGATCGAGCTATCGCAACAGGGGCTTGCACTGCTGTGCGATCAGGCCGCTATCGACCACCTTGAGGCTCTCGATCCAGTTAGTGGGCGAGCGCGCTTCCCGGTCGAGATCGAGCTCCGTATCGAGCTCCCACTGCAGGGAGAGAAGAAGGCCTTCAATTGCAGTTGTCGTATGGTGCATAAGCAGCGTCGTTCGCAGAACGAGTATCTCTGCGGCTTCCTGTTGCTGGAGATGGGCGAGCATGAGCGTGAGCTGCTGATCGCTTTTCTGGAGTGCTCTGTGAATAGCGATTAGTGACAGTGTTGGTTCAATAAAAAAGCCCGGCAGAGCCGGGCTTTTTTATTGGGTGTGGACACCTCTCCTAGAAGACCAGATTCATCATGATCATCATCACGATCAGGAACAGCACGGTCATAATGCCGCCCGCCTTCATGAAGTCAGGCACGCGATAACCGCCAGGGCCCATGATCAGGGCGTTGACCTGGTGGGTCGGGATCAGGAAGGAGTTGGAGGTTGCGATAGCAACGGTGAGTGCAAACACCGCTGGGTTGGCACCGACACCGAGTGCGATGTTAACCGCCAGTGGTACCAGCAGCACGGTCGCGCCGACATTTGACATCACCAGGGTGAAGAAGGTGGCGAGTACGGCAACAGCGGCCTGGATGACCCAGATCGGTTGATCACCGACAACGGCGAGTACCTGCTCAGCAATCCACTTGGCGGTGCCGGTGGTTTCAACCGCGAGGCCGAGCGGGATTAGAGATGCAAGTAGAAAGACGGTCTTCCAGCTGACTGCCTCATAGGCCTCTTCAATGCTCAATACCTTGGTCAGTACCATGCCGATCGCACCGGTCAGCAGTGCAACCGAGAGGCGCAGGTCGGTGAAGAGAACCAGGCAGAGGGCGATGCCGAAGAAGAGACCGGCGAAGCCGAGCTTGTGGGGGCGAACCTCCTCGTGCGGATACTCGGTGGTGACAACAACGAAGTTACGATCGTTCTCGAGGTGGGCGAGATCGGCCCAGGTGGTGTGTACCACCAGGGCATCACCGGCCTGGAACGGGGTATCACGTACGCCGCCACCCTCTCGGGTGATCGTCTCACCGCCGCGGTGGATTGCCATCAGCGAAAGGCCGTAGCTCTTGCGCATCCAGACATCGCGCGCGCTCTTGCCGATCAGGTTCGAACCGGGCGGGATAACTACCTCGGCGATACCCGATTTATTCGGCACCAGGGCATCGGCAAAAATGTCGAGCTCGGGCTTTACATCGACCTTGGACTTCTCGACGAAATTTTCGAGATTGGTGTTGTCACCGAGCACGCCAAGCACGGTACCGGCATCGATGCCGGTGGAGCGGTCGACGCTCTGCGCGCCGAAGCGAAGGCCATCTCCCTTCTCTATTGCGACGATGCGAACCTTGCAGGTTCCCTCGATCTCATCAAGGCTCATGCCGATCAGGCGGCTGTCGGCGGGCACCAGTACTTCGTAGACGCCGTACTCAACCCCATAGAGCTGGTCAAAGTAGTCCATCGTCTGTTGGCCCGAGGTGACATCCTCATCACCTTTACTGGTTGGCAGCACGAAGCGACCGGCAATGACGAAGTAGATGATACCGGTGGCGACCAGTGCCAGACCGATCGGGGTGACCGAGAAGAGGCCGAAGGTCTCCATCTGCTGCGCATCGGGCAGCGCCTGGTTGGAGGTGAGTATCAGGTCATTGAGCAGAATCAGTGGGCTTGAGCCGACCATGGTGACAGTGCCGCCGAGAATGGCAGTGAAGCCCATCGGCATCAGCAGACGTGACATCGGCAGGCCAGAGCGGGCCGAGATGCGCGAGACGACCGGCAGGAACAGTGCAGCAGCACCGACGTTCTGCATGAACGAGGAGATGAAGCCGACGGTGCTGGAGATGATCGGGATGATGCGCCCCTCGGTGGTGCCACCGACCTTGAGGATGAAGCCGGCGACCTTGCTCATGATGCCGGTCTTGTCGAGCCCGGCACCGATGATCATCACCGCGATGATCGACATCACTGCGTTAGAGGCGAAGCCGTTGAAGAGGTTGTTGGTATCGACCAGCCCCTGCTGCAGCCCCATGAGTGGGGCGAGCAGCGAGGTGAGACCAAGCAGCACCATCACCGAGGCGGCGGCGACATCGACACCGACTACTTCAAAGGCGAACAGGTAGATAGTCAGCATCAGTACCGCACAGACCCAGGCGATCTCGATGGTAGGAACCACCTGGGCGAGGCCGATTGCGATCAGAGCGAAGATCGCGGCAGCGATCCACTGCTTGAGATTGGTCTTGGTCGGGCGGGCCTTGGTCTGCTCTTCATCGGCAAGGGCATTCATTACGGGATAACTCCTAACTCTTTGATAAAACGGTCAAACAGCACGCAACAGCAGAACAAAAAACGGCTCCACACGAGGGGAAGGCCTCTCGTGAAAAGACATTTGTCGTTGGGTTTCGGTCTGAACCAAAATATTCCCCACAGGAAAACAAAGGTCAAACCAAGTGCCAAACTATGGCTGGTTGCGTGCCAGAAATAGATTGATGGTGGCGAATAATGCCTAGTGTCTCGATGCTATTCAAATGAATAGAAATACTCTAATATTCCTAAATGGAATATAGAAGCCTTCCGGACCTGAAGGGGCTGGCTACCTTGAGAGCGGTTGTAGAGCGCGGTGGCGTGGAGGAGGCGGCGCAGTCGCTGCATGTCGGTCAGCCCGCCGTGACTAAGCGACTGCGTGCGCTCGATACCTGTTACGGGATTAAGTTAATGCAGCGCGAAGGGCGGCGGCTGGAGCTGACGCCGGCGGGAAAGCGGGTCTACTCCTACGCCCGTCTGGTGCTCGATCATCAGACCACGCTGCTCGACGATCTGGAATTTCTGCAGGCTGGTCAGAACCGGCTACGCCTCGAGGTCAACTTCTCCATCGGTGAACATCTGCTACCCACGTTGCTGATCGCCTTTGCGGAGGCCCACCCCGAGTATCGGATTGAGAGTCGTATGGGGTACACGCGACGTATTCAGACCCGTCTGGCGACAGGCATGGCCGATCTGGCACTGCTTGAGCAGGCGCCCGACCATCCCGATGTACTGGTACAGAAGTGGCTCGACGATGAGTTGTTGCTGGTCTGTGGGCCGTCACACACACTCTGGGGGAGTGGTCTGCTGCCGGTAGATGATCTGCGGCTGCTCGACTGTGTGCTGCGTGAGGCGAAATCGTCGATGCGTATTCTGCTCGATAAGGCGCTGGCCGATATCGGCATAGAAAGGCTCTCGATTGCGATGGAGGTCGGTTCGACCGATACCATTGTCGAGATTCTTGAGCACGGCAAACACGTCAGCTTTCTGCCGCGCTTTGCGGTTAAGGATGCACTCGCAGCCGGGACGCTCTACCACATCAAGATCCAGGGGCTGCGCATCAAACGAACGTTGTGGATCGCGCGTACCCGCTCCAATCTCAACAGTGCAGTAAGCGAGGCATTTGTTGAGTTGCTGCGTGAAAAAAGCCATGCCAAGGAGTAGAGGTTTGATAGAAGAGCAGGCAAATTTCCCACAGGCTAGTGTCGTACTGAAACGACTACCGAAGCGCAGACGCGAACTTTTACGCGCCTGGGATGCGGCCGATGAGTATCTTCTCAACCATCTTAATGAGCAGCAATTGCCGGTTGCGGGATCTCGTGTCGCCATCGTTAATGACAGCTTTGGTGCGCTGGCGGTAACGCTAGCTGAATATGCTCCGACGGCGATCAGTGATTCATGGCTATCGCAGGCAGCAACTCGAATGAATCTGCAGGAAAATGGTCTAGCAGACAGTGCCGTAACGTTGTTGAGTGCACTCGATGAACTGCAGGGTGAGTTCGATCTGGTGTTGATCAAGGTGCCAAAGACGTTGGCACTGCTGGAGCATCAGCTGATTGAGCTGGCACCCCACCTGACACCTACGAGTCAGCTGATCTTCGCCGGTATGGTCAAGTTGTTACCCAGCTCGGTCTGGAAGCTGATCGAGCGTTTGGTAGGACCAACCACCACATCGCTGGCCAAGAAGAAGGCGAAGCTGATCATTGCCCAGCCTGATGGTTCGTTAAAGATGCCTGAGAACCCCTATCCACACTGCTACACCCTGGAGGGGAGTGACTATCGGATATGTAATCACGCCAACGTCTTCTCACGCGACTCACTCGATATTGGCACCCGCTTTTTTCTGCAGCATTTGCCGCAGATGCCAGAAGCGAAAGAGATCGTCGATCTCGGTTGTGGTAACGGTGTGGTCGGACTGATCGCTGCAGAGAAAAATCCACAGGCATCGATCCACTTTGTCGATGAGTCGTTTATGGCGGTCGCCTCTGCGCAGCAGAATTTTGAAACTGCCTTTGGTGATTCAAGATCGGCCCAATTTTCCGTGGGTGATGGATTGGAAGAGTTTGCAGTGGAATCGGTTGATTTGATTCTTTGCAATCCCCCTTTCCACCAGCAGCAGGCGGTCGGTGATCAGATCGCCATGAGTATGTTCAGGGAGTCAAAGCGAGTACTGCGCAGAGGCGGTGAGCTGTGGGTAATCGGTAATCGTCATCTCGGCTATCACACCACGCTAAAGCGGCTGTTTGGCCGCGTGCAAAATATCGAGTCGAACGAGAAATTTGTTATTTTGCGTGTGCTTCAATCTTGATCACGATTTGTAACTAAACAGAGGTTGGAGTCGCTCTCCAACTCCGACCTGATTTTTAGATGCTGGTCGGTCAGAAATAGATCTGATAGTCAAGATCTGAGCCGTCTATGAGATAGGGCTGATTGCTTGTCTATTATCTGACGCATTAGTTAACGGGGTGAGAGAAATCCCCGTTTTCTGAGTGCAATCTCCCAAGGTCCAGCCAGTTTGTCGAAACCGAGTGGGGTTGGATGGAGTTCATTGAGCCAGTCGCTGGGCAGAAGGGTGTTGCGGCAGTCGACAAACTCAATAGCACCATTTGCAGAGGCTAATTTGCTCATCACTCCGGCAAGCAGGTCAAATAGCTCGGTGACGACCGGCTGCTGAAGTTGTTTCGGCACCTTGCGTTTAACCATCGGCTGTTGGAGTGACTTTCCGTCGGGGATCGGGTGGTCGTAACTGTGGATGAATATGGTTGTTTGTGGCAGCTTGCCCAGAATAGTGTCGACCAGTATTTGGTAGTACTGCTCAATCTCAGTAAACACCGCTTCAATACCACTCTGATTAAAACAATCGATCACACTCTCTGCGTCGCTGCAGTCACTCCGCAACAGTTTGTTGATCTTCTTCTCCCCTGCGATATCGTTGCCGCCGGCTGAGATTAGGACTGCCTTGAGTGTCTCTCCATAACCACCGACAAGGCTGAGGTCCTGGTTGATGATCTGCATGATTACAGGTTTGACCAGATCGGTGGTATCGGCACCGTTGGCGCCCCTGACCAAAATGGCGTGGTAGTCGGTGGAGAGCAGGTTGAGCAGGTTGTTGATCGGATTGAGCAGATTGTTGATCGGGTACCAGCACCACGAGTCGCCGATAGCGAGAAGGGTGGGGTGGTCGTCGCTGGCAATTAGTTCATCTTCATTCCAGTAGGGGTATTCGGCCATCTCAGTTCTCCTTGCTGTGGCTATTTAATTCCTTTACTTGAGTTTGTTTCTCCACTGTTTGCAGTTGTGTTTTGTGAAACGGTCCTTCTGTTTTTGGCGTGATCGTTTCCAGCTCTCCATGGTTCTTGCAGAGCCGCCTGCCCGACGCAGATTGGTGTAGTAGTTAATTTGATCCTGAACAGATTGGCACTGTGCCAGGCTGCCTTTTGAGGCTGCGACAACGTTGTGTGGGTTGATGAGGATTGTAGCGAGTAGAAAAAGTAGGGTTCTGTTTTTCACGGTTCTCTCTCCTTGAGAAACTGCTCTGACTGATTGAATCTTATTTGATCTGTCGGTTGTTTACAGCGTAGTTTAGTCTTGATTTTTGATTGTATTTTGGATGTTACTTTCCTGAGTGGATCCTACTGTTAAGTGGTGTAGCTTGTCAGTGCTGCTTTTACCTGTTGCCACGCCTCTCTGGGACCACTGCAGACATCGTCAGCCAGCCAGCTGGTTCCCCATAAGCGTTCGTGAGCCTCGACCTCACTGCTGACTCGAGTCTGTTCCGCATCACTGATGACCAGTGCAAGCAGCACTGCGGCGCAGGCGAGATGGCGCTCGTAGAGGGGGCGGTCCTCGGCCTGACGAGTCGACTCAGCTGCTTTTTTTAACTTAAGAATATAGGTGGCGATCTCTTGTTCCATGGTGATGGCCTTTTATTATTGTCTGATCTATTTAATGGCCGTCGCAACAGGCCTGGCTCGATAATAAACCGGCATCAGTTGCAGATTCAAACTCAGCGGTTGGAGTGTGTTGCAGCCATATCTCTACGCGGTTGCTTTCACCGCAGTAGCAACGCATCATCGCAGCTGAATTTAACCGTTTATGAATGAGGTTCTGCGTGGCTGAGATTGGCAAGACAAATCGTCTCAAGGTGGCTGAGAAGGCACCCTATGGGCTCTATCTCTCGGCAGGTGAGCTGGGTGAGATCCTGCTGCCGACGCGTTACTGTCCGAAAGATGCCGGAGTGGGTGATGAGGTGGATGCCTTTATCTACTACGACTCTGACGACACCCTGGTAGCGACAACGCAGAAGCCACCGGTTGAGGTCGGTGGGTTTGGCCTGGTGAAGTGTGTCTCGATTGCAGGTCCGGGGGCCTTTCTTGACTGGGGATTGCAGAAAGATCTTCTGGTGCCCTACAGCGAGCAACACAGGCCGCTGGAAGAGGGACGCAGTTATGTTGTCTACGCCTATCTCGATAGTCGTAGCCACCGCATCGTCGCCTCAACACGGCTCGATCGCTACCTCGATAACACACCGGCTGACTACAAGGTGGGTGAAGAGGTCGATCTGCTGCTCTGTGAACAGACCGATTTAGGGTTTAAGGCGATAATCAATAGCGCACATTGGGGCGTGATTTTCGCCGATGAGATCTACCAGAAGCTACGCTACGGCCTGCGCGTGAAAGGTTATATCAAGCAGGTTAGAGATGATGGCAAGATCAATCTCTCACTGCAGAAGGTTGGTTATAAGCGGGTTGACGATCTCTCTGAGCGCATCCTTACGATGCTCAAGGCGGAGGGCGGCATGCTGGCGGTCAGTGACAAGAGCCCACCTGAAACGATCAACAAGCTGTTTGGTGTCAGCAAGAAGGCGTTCAAGATGGCTGTCGGCGCGCTCTATCGCCAGCGTAAGATCGTATTGGAGAAGGGGACTATCAGGCTCAGTGACGACTAGAGGTCGTTCATCTTGGCCGCTAGTGCCTCCTGTACATCCTCCATCACATCACTCATTTCGTAGATGGCACTGGCGCAGCTGCCCTCTATAGTCAGCTTTGAATGGGTGTAGAGACCTCTAAGTTCGATCAGGCCTGCGACGGCATTATTGGCTGTGGTGTTGTTATAGTTATCTTTCATTTCCGACTCCTGTTGTCGGTTTCTCTGTAAGGGATGGTAAATATAGCTGCTGATTTGAGTTTGGAAAGTCTTGAATTGATCTATCTTCTGTAGGTGTATCGCCTACAGTTATCACTGCTTACACCCTATTAAAAGGATTGTTTGAGCTGATTAATGGAGTTTAAAGGCTTCTATATGCTCATATTCCATTAATTAAAGGGCTCGATAACCACTTGTATGGAGATATTAGAGAGTTAGGGCGTTGGAAGGTTGTGAGGTGGCTTAAGGTTCTTTGTTGTGGTGAATGCTGGTTGCTATGCCGTGCTATTGTGAATATTAGTGGTTGTAATGTTGATGATTGTGCTGACATTAGTTGTGGTGGTGGGTTTTCTGTGTCGTTTTTGTTTGGTTTTGATTGACAGGAGAAAGAGATGAGAGAAACTGTTCGTAGATCACTATCGGCACTTTTGTTACTAAGTGGTGCAACTGTTGTAAATGCCGGAGATGTATTGACCGTAAAGACGATCGGTATGGAGCTGGCACGTGATATTGCCACTGAGTCGATTATCGCCTGTCGTGAGATGGGCTATCAGGTGAGTGCGGTGGTGGTCGACCGCCACGGCACGGTACAGGCAGCACTGCGTGACGATCTGGCGGCCCGTTTTACCCTGCAGATCGCAGAGGAGAAGGCGAACATGGTTGTGATGTCGGGCATCAGTTCGGGGGACTTTCGTGCACTTAGGGAGGATATACGTCCAGAACTCAACCATATCGACGGAATTATCGTTATGCGCGGTGGTGTGCAGATCTCGGCAGCCGGCAGTCGTTTGGGTGCCGTTGGCGTGAGTGGTGCCCCAGGTGGTGAGAAGGATGAGGCGTGTGCGCTCAAGGCGCTGGCGAAATTTGAGGAGCGTCTCGAGTTTGCCGACTGAGTGATCAGGGGCTGGTCGCTTTCTGCGTCCAGTCCCTTACTATCTGTCTCTATTCTCTTTAACTATCGCTCAGCCCGATCATTCTGATCGGGATTTTGTACACTTCTATCTATTTATTCGGCCTATGCTCTCTAGTAGGTGATATCTATCCACTGCAACTGGAGGTGGTCGCCATGAGTGGGTATGTCGGTCTCATCAAACGCAGCATATTCGCTCAGCCCTTCCTGCTGATGGCAGCCACCTTCCAAGCCCAGTTGCCGATCAGATGTCACGGGTCATGTTGTTGAGGAGTAGTGCTGTGGCGGGAGAGGTGTTGATGATCTTCAAGAACGGCTGAGGAGAGTTGAGGATGGATAGGATGACACGTAGAGAGCCGGTACTGGTGAGAAACTCATGAGCCTCTGTGTCGATGGTGATGTCTCTGCCAACTGGCTGGAGGCGGAGACGGAGCGCGAGACGGGTGAATTCAAACGCTTCGACTCTCAGTTTCGTAACTGGATAACCCCTGATGGTTCGGTAGGCCAGAGTGGCGTGGGCGGTTTTAAGGCCGAGGCAGGGCGTTACCACCTCTATATCTCTCATGCATGCCCCTGGGCACACCGGGCGCTGATATTCAGAAAATTAAAGGGATTGGAGTCGATGATCTCCCTCTCGGTGGTCAATCCGCTGATGGGAGATGCGGGCTGGTCGTTCGAACCCTATCCGGGGGCTACGGATGATGGGGTCTACGGTGCCCGCTTTCTAAGTGAGCTCTATACCCTGGCGGCACCGATCTATAACGGTATCGTCACAGTGCCGGTGTTATGGGATAAACAACGCAATACCATCGTAAATAACGAATCTTCAGAGATTATTCGCATGTTCAATAGCGCCTTCGAAGCCATCGGCGCAAATGACTATGACTACTACCCGGAATTGCTGCGAACTGAGATAGATACCATTAACCGTGCGATTTACGATCATGTAAATAACGGTGTCTATAAGGTGGGTTTTGCCAGCGCTGACCGCCATGGATAGCGAAGCGAAGGCGGTTAGTCCGCGATAGTCGACGCCGTCTGCCTATTCGTAGTTGAGAGCGCGAGCGAACGACGAA
>NZ_MPRL01000085.1:0-9163 GCF_002020875.1 Solemya pervernicosa gill symbiont
TTCTTCGTCGTTCGCTCGCGCTCTCAACTACGAATATGCAGACGGCGTCGACTATCGCGGACTAACCGCCTTCGCTTCGCTATCCATGGCGGTCAGCGCTGGGAATCAACACAGTCGGCCACCATCGCGCCCGGTATGAATGGCACTCGTCTGCAGTTCAACTTCATCACACCCGACAACCTTCCCGAATCGAGCAACAAAACATCGGGCAACCGCCACCGTTGGGAGCTGAGCGCCAAGGGCGAGATGCGTGGTCCTGATCTTGATCGAAGCTTCGATATCCCGGTTTACGACACCGGTGAGGCGAGTAGCGACAAGGTCAGAACCGCCGATCAGGCTGCTTTGCACATTGATGATGAATCGGCAGCAGTAGAGCTCGACAGCGACAAAGTGGTCATCACCCCGCAAGCCGACGGGACCAACCTCTTCTACCCGGTAATGCGTGATCTCGGCTTTGCCATTGGCATGATGATATTCGGTACTCTATTCGCTGCCCCCGTGTTATTGATCAACCACTTCACTGGTGGTGACGTGCCAATCACCTTTCTCATCATCTTTGTCTTCATCGGCGGCCTACTACTTCTCTCTGGTCTCTATATGGTAACCAACAGCCTTGAGGTACATGCAGGACGCACAGCCATCACCACCACTCGTCGCATACTCGGCTTTCCACTGCGCACGACTATAGCCACTGAAGAGATCGTTGATTTTGAGCAGAAGGTGGCGATGAGCAGCAGTAGCGGCAGTAAACGAAAGATCAGAATTAAGATTGAGGCGATCACCCGAGACGGAAAAAAACAGACCCTCGGCGACACCTTGCCCAATGCCAAAACGGCCAAACACCTGATTGAGATAATCGAACATGCAACGCACTTCAAAGGTGGAGATCTGCCAGCCAGTGACAGCTTCAAACATCGAAAACAACAGATCAGCGAGAGCAGTAAACGAAAATTCCGTTACGCAGCAAACATCATCGCTTTTATTATCTTTGTTTTTATCATGTGGGACTTCTTTGGCGACATTATTCCACCACTGCTTTCTCGCTAGAACTCACACTGTCCAGCCACATAGTTGAACAACCAAGAGCCAATTGAGATGACTAACAAGACCCAGACAGCCACACTGGACTTGCGGGTGCCCCGATGACCGGCAGAGTAATCAGTGAACTCATCACCGGCAAAACGCCCTCTATCGACATCGCACCTTTCGATCTCTATCGGTTTTAGACATAAAGCAACAAAGAAGAGACTATTCCTTCTCCATCAGATTGGTAGGCGACCACTCGACCTGACAATAGGGATCGCTCCTATAGGGTTCAATATTGAAGGCGTCGCCATAGTAACGATCGAGCTCCTTTGGATCAGCCATTGAAAGTCCGTTATTCGGCGTAAAGGTTAATTCACTAAAGTAGATCTTTCCGGCCACGTTATAGAGATCGACACGCACAAAAGGAAAGCCAGCTGAAAGTTTCTCACTAATCGCCAACATCTCATTCAGGTTATCGGGCCGATCTATTCTTTGTGTTACACGATCAGCGTGGCTGTCATGCTTTTTAAACTCCTTCCATTCAGTATTGAACACCCTGAAGAGATCGCCGCCAGGTCGATCGATACTCACATGGATCGCCACCGGCTTACCGTCGAAGCAGTAAAATCTGAAATCAAGTAGATTACCGCTCGGATCACGCAGATATTTCTCGATAATTATCCGACCCGTAATATTCCTGTAATTTGCCTCACCACTTATGCGCGAGTAATAACTACTCCTCAACCAGCCACGCACCTTGTTCCCCGTTTCATGCCAATCGAGCAACCGTTTGTCTTCCACGCGAACATTCCAGCCGCAGCCGTGCGTCGCCTTCAACATAAAACGGCTTGGAAGCCCACCATAATCGATCTCTTCAAAATGACTGTAGAGGCCAAGTAGCGGTACGAGCACCTCCTCTCCAACCCTTTCAGCGACAAATTCACGTACGGTGTATTTATCAACGAAGTCTGCCAGCGAGGCCAGATCACAGTTGGCCTTCACCCAATGAAGTTTTTCAGTGAATGTTCGGGGATTATCGAGATTGAGCGGATAGCCGTGGGCCCGAAAGAAGCGCTCCCGTATGTATTGATCCAGACAGCAACGCTTGAGCAGGCTCTTCCTGAATCTGGACAACCGTCTACTGACAATCCCCATACGCCCCCTCCGCCTGATCCACCCCAGCCCCGTTCTGCTCCAAATGCAACAGAAGCTCCGTTCCACAACAGCGGATCAACAGATAGCCTAGCCCTACACCCACGCCATTGGCCACCATATCGAGATACTCGAACCGACGTAGACTCCCCATCCCCTGCAACAGCTCAAGCGAGGCACCCATAGCGATCAGTAAAAGTGCTAGTAGCAGTCGCCGCCGACCGCCTCGATAGAGCACCATGAACCAGCCCATCAATAGTGCATAGGCCGCAGCGTGCCCCAGCTTGTCACTGTAGCCGAGTGTTGGTATGGGATCGGGTAGTGGAGGCAGCAGCGAAAGCAGTACTAATGCCAACACCAGCAACCACCCGATTGCGAGCCAGACCCGGCGAAACTTCAGCTCGCGCACACCTACACCAGGCGGTTATTTATAGAGGCAGAGGTAGGCGCTCTCAACAGCGACCTTCACCCCGAAGCTCTGGTTAGCCTCTACGGTAAAGCTTGTGCCGGGACCGAAGCTCTGCCAGCTATCGCTACCAGGTAGCTTGATATCGAGCCCACCGCTAACCACGCTCATGATCTCCTGCTGCGAGGTGCCAAACTCATATTCTCCAGGCGCCATTACGCCGACGGTGGCGGGACCATCACCGGTCTCAAAGGCAATTGACTTCACCTTGCCATCAAAATACTCATTGGCCTTGAACATGGTTAACTCCCGTTATTTATTAGTCAGAAATAGAGCGCCAGTAGAACTGCGCCAAGCGCTAGCCGGTAGATCACAAACGGCACCATACCGATCCGTTCCAGCAGCTTGAGAAAGAGGTGAATACAGAGGTAGGCACTCACAGCCGACAGTACCGTGCCAAATAGCAGTGCCTGCCAGTCGACACCACTGCCCTGCTTGATCAGTTCAATACTATGCAGACCACCGGCGAGCACAATCACCGGGATCGAAAGCAGGAAGGAGAAGCGTGCCGCAGCGGCGCGCTCCAGTCCCAGCATCAGGCCAGCGGTCATGGTAATACCGGAACGCGAGGTACCCGGGATCAACGCGATAGCCTGCGCCGCACCGATAAAGAGCACATCACCCCAGCCGAGGGAATGCTCATCGCGCACCCGCTTGCCCTGTCGATCGGCCCACCAAAGTAGCAGACCAAAGCCGATGGTCGTCCAGGCGATGACCAGCGGTGAGCGTAGCGAGGTCTCGACAAGATCCTTCAGTAAAAGACCGGCTATACCGACAGGAATGGTGCCCAGCAGCACCGCCCATGCGAGTCGACTCTCACCCACCATACGACGCTCGACAATCGACACGCCCCAATCACGCGACATCTTCAGCAGCTCGCAACGGAAATACCAGACCACTGCTGAGAGCGTACCGACATGAACGGCGACATCGAAGGCGAGCCCCTGGTCACTCCAACCGCCCAGTTTGGGTAACAGAATCAGGTGGGCAGAGCTGGAGATCGGCAGGAACTCGGTCAGCCCCTGCAGGATCGCCAGTGCGATAATCTGGATCGTCTCCACTATCGGTGGTCTCGCTTAGAAAAGTGGTGCGAGGGTACGACGGCTGGTACGAATAGACAACTGCGGTCCACCTTCTCACCCATTGATTCAGATCGGCAGGAAGACCGCCCCTGCCACCCGCTGAATGACACCCTTGATGGTGCGATTGGTCTTGTCGGACATGATCTTGGCCATCAGGTCGTGGCTGGCGATCAGCTTGCCGAAGAGGCGTTCATAGCTGAGATTGATCACCCGCCCCTCGGTCGCATTGCTGAGCAGAAACAGCTCGCCGCGGACATTGCGAGAGTGACCAAGGCGCCAGGCGGCTATCTCGTAGTTACGCGCTGCATTGTAGAGACTCTGTGGCTCTATCGAATCGAACATATAGAACTCGGTCTTACCGCCATAGGCATCGATACTCATCGTTGCCAGACCAGCAATGAAGGCAAGCACCCGGTCGTGGCCATAATCCTCACGAAAAGCCTCTTCGATCAATGCGGTGCCACGCTTACCGCCAACATTCGGTACCGCCCACCCCTGCTCATTGGCGAAGAGACGTGCGACCGCCGCCTCCATGCTCTCGAATCCGCCCCGGCGCCACTCCTTCGGATTACGCTTGTAGAGCTTCACCATCAGGGTGCGCAGGTAGTCGAGCGAGCTGTTGAGATGGTACTCCGAGACCATATCGATATCGGACTTGGCGATCGACTTGAGATTAAAGCTACTGGTATCGCCCGGTTTGGTCTCGGTGGCGACGCAACCCGCGAGCAGCAGCACCATCAACAGTGCAACAAAACCTCGCATCAGAGCTCCAGCTGCCCACTGTAATCACGCAACGAGAAACCGCGCAGCGGTTGTTTATAATCGCGTGTCAGCGCCAGCGCCTTGAAACGCTCCCCCATCTCACCCGGCATGGTCAGCTTCTTGATCTGCTGGGTGGCGCTCATAAAGCGCTGCGTATCGTTAATATCAAACTCCGCCAGCAGCTCCTCCAGCCCGCATCCGATCAGCAGGTGCATCTGGTTGGTGTAACCACCCAGCTCAAAACCGGCATCCAGAGCTGCCTCGGTTGCTGCACTGAAGTCGACAAAGCTGGTGATGTCCTGCAGCCCCGGTAGATAGAGCGGCGCCTCATGGGCGCGATGGCGGTAGTGGCAGATCAATGTGCCGCTGCTGCGCTGTGGCAGATAGTACTCACGGCGTGGATAACCGTAGTCGATCAACAGTGCGACACCCGCCTTCAACACCTCAGAGAGTGCCGAGAACCAGGGGGAAAACTCGAGACAACACTCCGACTCATACCCGACCGGCAGCGGCTCCTCAAGTTGACTCTGCAGCCGCTCAACCGCCCCACGTAACGACACCTCGGCAGGCTCTGTTGTAAGAACCAGGCCACCCTCTGCCACCGTAACGCGTACCTGCTCAACCCCATGTTCCGCAATTCGAAAACGCTCTACCGGCATCGCATCGAGCAGCTCATTGCCGAGCACTACGCCCCGCAGCTCAACACCATCTAGTCCATCGAGCCACTCAACCCTCTCCAACAGATGCGGTGCCTTCGCCTGAATCGTCTCACGCTGCCGCTCGCGCAGCTCGCCACTTAACTCCTGGATCAGATAACGTTGCGGCAACTGCCCCAGCTGCTCCAGCTCGAGCAGGATATCGCTCGCCATCACCCCACTACCGGCACCGAACTCGAGAATATCGCCGCCACCTAGCGAGCCCAGCACCTCGGCACACTGCCTGGCCAGCGCACGGGAGAAGAGCGCTGAGATCTCCGGTGCGGTGGTAAAATCGCCCGCTTCGCCAAACTTGCGCGCCCCACCACTGTAATAACCGAGCCCCGGCGCATAGAGTGCCAACGCCATATAACGGGCAAAGCTGATGCTCTCCTCGCCGATCTCACTCGCGATCAGCTCCACCAGCGCATGGCTCTGTGCCAATGCCGCCGCCTCAGGCTGCGGTAGATCGGCCAGCGCTCGCTGCGCCTCGCGTGCTCTTGTTTCGATAGTTGCCATAATTAGGGTAGAGTTTCGATAAAGCAGACGAAGGTAAAGAAGTGTGAGCGATACGACAACCCTACACCCTAACCAGACCGCCCTGATTACCGGCGCGGCACACCGCATTGGTGCAACCACCGCACGCACCCTGCACGCTCACGGCATTGATCTGCTGCTCCACTATCGCCACTCAACAGAGGCGGCCGAGAAGCTGGCGAACGAGCTAAATGCGATGCGCGCCGACTCGGTTCGGCTACTACAGGCCGACCTGCACGAAACCGGTAAGCTGCCGGTACTGATTGAACAGGCGGTCTCTGCCTGGGGACGACTCGACATCCTGGTCAATAACGCCTCATCCTTCTATCCCACCCCAGTGGGGGAGGCCACCACCCACGAGTGGGATGACCTGATGGGCTCCAACCTCAAGGCTCCCTTCTTCCTCTCGCAGGCAGCCGCTCCTCACCTGCTTCAGCACCGCGGCGTGATTATCAATATCGTCGACATCCACGCCGAACAGCCGCTGAAGGGCCATCCGATCTACAGCATGGCCAAGGCGGGGCTGGTGATGATGACCCGCTCTTTGGCACGCGAGCTGGGTCCAGAAATCCGCGTCAACGGTGTCGCCCCCGGTGCCATCCTCTGGCCTGAGCAGGGCCTGGAGGAGAGCGACAAGAGCGATATCATCGACCGTACCGCGTTGAAGCGTCAGGGCCAGCCAACCGACATCGCCCGTGCGGTGCTATTTTTAATTCGTGAAGCAGACTATATGACCGGTCAGATCATGACCGTCGATGGTGGTCGCTCTCTCGGCTACTGACGAACGTCATACCGATTTCATCGACTGCTGATAAGCTCAATACCAACCGATAACAACAGGCTCACCATGGATACCATCGATCTCAACCAACCCGAACTCTATATCAACCGCGAACTGAGTCTGCTGGAGTTCAACCAGCGAGTCCTCGAGCAGGCGAAGGATGAGTCGATTCCGCTACTCGAACGCCTACGCTATCTCTGTATCTCCAGCACCAACCTCGATGAGTTCTTCGAGATCCGTGTTGCCGGCTTGAAACAGAAGGAGGAGTTCGGCTCCTTCAAGAGCGAACCCGACAACCTCTCCCCCCAGGATCAGCTCAGAGAGATCCAGAAGCGCACCAAACCGCTAATCGAGGAGCAGTATCGACTGCTCAACGAGGAGCTCTTTCCACTGCTGGAGAAGGAAGATATCCGCTTCATCCGTCGCGCCGACTGGAGTGAGGCGCAGGCGAAGTGGCTGCACAACTTCTTTGAGGAGTCGCTACTACCGGTACTCAGCCCGCTGGGTCTCGACCCGGCCCACCCCTTCCCGCACCTGCTCAACAAGAGCCTCAACTTCATCATCTCGTTGAAGGGGCGTGACGCCTTCGGCAGAACCGGTGCCTACGCTGTGGTGCAGGCGCCGCGCGCACTGCCGCGCCTGATCCAGCTGCCACCCGAGGATGAGGGGAATGGCGAGCACGACTACGTCTTCCTCTCCTCGGTCATCCACGCCTATGTCGATGCGCTCTTCCCCGGCATGAAGGTCACCGGCTGTTACCAGTTCCGCATCACCCGTAATAGCGACCTCTACGTCGATGATGAGGAGATCGACGATCTGATGCGTGCCGTCGAGGGCGAGCTCGCCTCACGCCGCAACGGTGCAGTGGTGCGTATCGAGATCGACCACAAGTGCCCGGAGGATCTACAGCGCTTCCTGCTCGAGACCTTCCAGCTGACCGAAGGCGACGCCTATCTGGCCAACGGCCCGGTCAACCTCAACCGTCTGATGTCGGTCTGCGATCTGGCCGATCGACCACACCTGACCTTCAAACCCTTCACCCCCAACCTGCCCGGCAAACTCAACAGCAACCCCGATCTCTTTAAGCTGCTAGGCAAACAGGATGTGCTGCTGCACCACCCCTACGAGTCGTTCCTGCCGATCGTCGATTTCCTCAAGCAGGCGGCGCTCGATCCCGAGGTGCTGGCGATCAAACAGACCCTCTATCGCACCGGCCCCAAATCTGCGGTGGTCGATGCATTGGTAGCGGCGGCACGCGCTGGCAAGGAGGTGACGGTGGTGATCGAGCTGCGCGCCCGTTTTGATGAGGCGGAGAATATCGCCCTGGCCAACCGCCTGCAGGCTGCTGGTGCCCACGTCGTATACGGCGTGGTCGGCTATAAGACCCACGCCAAGATGGTGCTGGTGATTCGCCGCGAGGGTAAGAAGCTACGCCGCTACGTGCATCTCGGCACCGGCAACTACCACCCTCGTACCGCTCGGCTCTATACCGACTACGGCCTGATGACCAGTAACAAGGATGTCGGTGAGGATGTGCAACAGATCTTCGGTCAGCTCACCAGTCTGGGACGGGTGATCAAGCTCAACAAGCTGCTCTCTTCACCCTTTACCCTGCACGATGCGATGATCGAAAAGATCGAGCGCGAAATCGAACACGCCAAGTCTGGAAAAGATGCACACATCATCATTAAGACCAACTCACTGACCGAGCCACAGAGTATTCGTGCGCTCTATCGCGCTTCAATGGCGGGAGTAAAAGTCGATCTGATCGTGCGTGGTGTCTGCCGTCTGCGTCCTGGCATCGAAGGGGTTTCGGAGAATATCCGCGTGCGTTCGATCATCGGTCGCTTCCTCGAACACACCCGTGTCTTCTACTTCCACAACGGCGATGAGCCGGAGGTCTTCTGCGCCAGCGCCGACTGGATGGATCGAAACTTCTTCCGCCGTGTCGAGACCTGCTTCCCGGTAATCGCCAAGGATCTTCGTGCGCGGGTCATCCACGAACTGGGTTACTACCTGAATGACAGCGCCCAGGCGTGGCTGCTCAATAGCGATGGCAGCTACCAGCGCGCTGTCCCCGAAGGGGATGATGAGCCGTTCAGCGCCCAGCGTACCCTGCTGGCAGAGCTGGGTGGCGGTTAGTACATACCTACTGGCACACTCCAATATTCGCAAATATAAAGCGAGTAATGGAGTAATTATTAGATGATCGCGTCTTCGATTGTCTTCACAATATCGATCAAACTATCGTTGAACTTTGTTGAGTCCAAAGCGTAATGGGCGCGG
This sequence comes from Solemya pervernicosa gill symbiont, assembly GCF_002020875.1. Taxonomy (NCBI): domain Bacteria; kingdom Pseudomonadati; phylum Pseudomonadota; class Gammaproteobacteria; species Solemya pervernicosa gill symbiont. The sequence continues at coordinate 8,788 of NZ_MPRL01000085.1, forward strand.
CAATGACAGACTGGACAGAGAGCAATGACATTTACAGGGATATCGGGACCACCATCAGCAAGCTTAAACATGTGATGCACCTCAAGATATGGACCATCTTTTGTTTTGAAAGGCGCACTTTTTCCACAAGCCTCACAAATCCCATTTGCTCTTTTCTTTGCGTATAGCTTAATCGCCTTTGATCTGTTTTTGATGTTCGCTATCTTTTGATCTTTCGTTGCTGAACCAACCACCGATTTTAGCGCTATGTCTTTTAATTCCTTCAGCGACATACCCTTTTTCGGGGAGTCGCTATTTTTGCGGAAGCTTGTTTTGGGCATCCAAGCCCAAGCAAGCGGCAAATACTTAACGCGACCGTTTATGCCTACGGCGCCCC
>NZ_MPRL01000086.1:0-8994 GCF_002020875.1 Solemya pervernicosa gill symbiont
GGGGCGCCGTAGGCATAAACGGTCGCGTTAAGTATTTGCCGCTTGCTTGGGCTTGGATGCCCAAAACAAGCTTCCGCAAAAATAGCGACTCCCCGAATTATTCGTCATCCTGATATGTCCGATAAGGTCTACAGTGAGATGTGGCGGGCGATTGAACAGGGGAATAGTTGGTGTGGTGAGATCCTGAACAGGGCGAAGGATGGTAGTGGCTACTGGGTAGAAGCGAATGTTGAAGCAGACCTGAATGAACACGGCGAAATTATCGGTTATACCGCCATCCAGCAGAACATTACGGATAAGAAACAGATCGAAGAGCTTTCAAGTACCGACTATCTGACAGGGTTATATAACCGAAAAAAGTAGATGATATTTTTGAGCTTGAGTTGAAACGTGCAAGACGCTATGAAAAACCACTGTCAGTGATTTTGTGCGATCTCGATAATTTTAAGCAGATCAATGATAGTTATGGTCATCAGGTGGGTGATGAGGTGTTGATTGTTATTGCGCGGTTAATCCTGAAATCCGTTCGAGTGACGGATTTTGCCGGTCGCTGGGGTGGAGAGGAGTTTATGATTATCTGTCCTGAGTCCGATCTGAATCAGGCGATAAGAGTTGCTGAGAAACTCAGAATGGAAATTGAGATGCAGCCATTTTCTGAAATCGGTCAACGAACATCCAGCTTCGGTGTTGCAAGCTTTGTGTTGGGTGATGATATCGATGCCATGCTAAAGAGGGCGGATAGATGCACTCTATCGTGCAAAAAGAGGTGGTAGAAATCGCGTAAAAGCTGGGATTCCAAAATAGTGATACCAGTTGAGTCATGCTGACTCAGTGACTCTTATCGGTGAGGGGGAGGTCAAAGTAGAAGCTGGCACCCTCTCCCGGTGTGCTCTCGAGACCTATCGTGCCGCCGTGTCGTTCGATGATCTCCTTGGTGATCGCAAGTCCCAGGCCTGTGCCGCCGGTATTGCGTGTGTCGGATGAGTCGGCCTGAACGAATTTCTCGAAGATGCTCTGTTGATAATCGGCGGCGATGCCGGGGCCGTTGTCAGTGATTGAGATTCGGACGGTTTTATCATCGTGGCTCGTAGAGATGACAACCTCACCATCCTCGGGTGAGAACTTGATCGCATTGGAGCAGAGGTTTGAGAGGACCTGTATCAGCCTGTTTTTATCGGCGCTGATGGTGAGTTGATCTTCATCGCTTGGTTGCCAGCTGAGTTTGACGTTGTATTTATCGGAGAATCCCTGATTGGCGTAGATGGCATCGACCAGCAATGTCCTAAGATTGAGCGGTTTCATCTCGAACAGCGTATCGCTGTTTTCAATTTTGTTGATATCGAGCAGGTCGTTGATCAGCAGGGTGAGGCGCTCGCTGTTCTCGTAGGCGATGCGCAACATCTTTCTGGCCGTCTTGGGATCTTCATCAAACTGTCCGTTGGCGATGAGCCCGAGTGAGCCCTTGATGGATGTTAGCGGTGTGCGTAGTTCATGGCTGACGGTTGAGATGAATTCGTTCTTCATGCGCTCCATCTTCTTGCGCTCACTCGAGTCGTTGAAGGTCACCACCGCGCCGACAAGCGCCCCGTTTTTGTAGACCGGGGTGCTGGTGTACTCAATCGGGAAGCTGCTGCCATCCTTGCGCCATAACACCTCATCCTCAACCCGATGTACTTCACCGTCAGTAAAGGCGGCGTACATCGGGCACTCTTCGCTGGGGTAATCGGAACCGTCGGGATGGTTGTGGTGCACAATCTCATGGATCGGTTTACCGAGCAGTTCATCCACTTTATAACCGAGCATCTTGCAGGCGGCCGGGTTGATAAAGGTTGTATTGCCGTTCAGATCGAGGCCGTAGATACCGTCACCCGCCGAATCGAGCAGCAATCGGTTGTGTTCTTCGGACTCTATCAATGAGTTCATAGCCTGCTTTCGTTCACCGATCTCCTTCTCGATTCTGGCGGTACGCTCCTCGACCCGCTGCTGCAGCACCTTCGACTGGTTGCGCAGCCTGACGATGACAAAGGCGATCACCAATACAATGCCAAGTCCGATGGCAGCGTAGGCGAAGGTTGTATATCTCAGGCTCTCTTCGGTCTGCGCAATGATGTCATCGATCGGCAGGCTGATAACCAGTACGCCACGTACATCGCCCACCTGCCAGTCATCCTTGGGTGTGTCAGGGTAGGTGTTATGGCAATCAACGCAGGCCTGTTGCATCACATCGGCGGTGGCGTAGCGCAACAGAGTGGTTTCACCCGTCGACTCAAAACGGGAGAAACTCTGGTCGGTGTTTACAGAGAGAAAAGCCCAGGCATCTTTTTCAAATGCTCTCTGCACTCTCGATTCGCTTCTCCAGGGAAACGGATAGGGGCTGTAGAGCTGCGCCCTGGCCCCGGTGGCATGTTTGCCGATCTCTTCACCCAGTTTCATACCGAGTGTCGCTGGTAGTGGAATTGCGTTATCGCGATCCACATAGTCGTGAGTGACATCGAGACCCGATGCGCTCGCCTTCGACACCACCTCTGATGAGTAGAGGCTACGGAACTGGGTTAAAGCGACTGAATAGAGTTCAGCGGTTTTGAGCGCGGTGGAGTTGATCAGGTTCGATTGAAGTTGCGAGACATGCATCACCATTGCCGTAACAACAACGGTTAATAGAAGCAGTAGTGGAAAGATGATTCTGAGGTTTGTCATGGGGTCTAAAGGGGAGTCGCAACGGCAGTCGGTCATTCAGGCTAATTGAGTTTAATAGATAACACCAGCGGACAAGAGTATAGACGCTTGTTACGGGTTTTGTGTGTGGAGAGAGTCTAAACAGTAAAGGCGAGTCGTCTGGCACAGAACGGCTATCTGGATAGGACCGTACTGTTATCTCTGTACTGTTATCTCTGTGGAGTACCCAGCCCCGATGAGTAGTGCATCTTGCCCTGGTTATCGATGATGATCGCTTCGAGATCCGGTGAAGCCTCTACCAGTTTCATGCCAGCTTTCAGACCGAGCACAAACACCGTGGTTGATAAGGCATCAGTAGTGGTGGCGTTGGCGCTGATAATCGATACGCTGCGTAGCTCATCAACCGAGCGTCCCGTTGATGGACTGATGATGTGGTGATGGCGAATGCCGTCCTTCTCAAAGTAGCGCTCGTAGTCACCAGAGGTGGAGATGGCGGCATTACTCAGCGGTACGACCACCTCGCTGCGGCCTGGATTCCTTGGGTCACGGATACCGGTCATCCAGGGACGCCCCTGTTTGTTGCCGAGGATGCGGGTATCGCCACCGGCACTGACCAGTGCCTGGCTGATACCGCGCCGTTTGAGAAGAGCGATGGAGCGATCCACTGCATGCCCCTTGGCGATTCCACCCAGATCGATACGCACACCATGACGTGTATAGGAGATGCTCTGCTGCATGGGGTTAAGTATCAGGTGGCGGTAGTCGATGGTGTTGAGCTGTGCCTCGATGGTATCGGCACTGGGATTGATCTGATTGCGGTAGTCGTAGAGGTGGCCAACGCTGGCGAAGGTGATATCGAAGCTGCCGTTCGAGAGCTCTGAGACCTCGTTGGCGCGTTCAATGAGCTGGTAGAGTTCACTACTGATGACTACCGGTTGATTGGCCGCCTCACGGTTAACCCGGGAGAGTTCACTCTGTTCCTTGTAGGGGCTCATCAAATGGTCGATGCGGTGCATCTCCTCGAAGACCGCAGCGACGGCCGCCTTACCGAGCGTAGAATCTGAGTGCCACAGTTCGACTCGGATCAACGTACCCATGATGGGCTGCTCGTCTCTGTGCCACTCGGCCGTGGCCGATAGTGAAAGGGTCAGTAGGAGTAGGGCGGTAATCAGCTTATTGATCTGCATCGTTGCAGTATATCGCCGTGCATGTGGTGAATTTTGGCGGGATTCTATTTTTGTGAACCATGCAACGTGTAAAGTTTTTAACATCCGTTGTTAACTTTGGTTAATCGCTATTTACCACGCCTGATCTATGGTGTTATATCGCTGCTGCTTTTCTATAATTAATTTCCGTACTCCGTGATTAATGTCACAGTTCCGATGCTGTCATCGTATGACAATTGTTTGTCGTGGGTGGTAGACTCAAATCGGACTGAACGCACAATAAGGAATTGAGATGATTCGAGTTTTACTCGTTGATGACCATCAGCTGATTCGTACCGGTACCAAACGAATTCTAGATGATGCTGTAGGGATTGAGGTGATCGCTGAGGCGACCAGTGGAGAGGAGGCAATCGATTTTGTTCGTAAGAATGAGGTCGATGTGGTGATCATGGATGTCGATATGCCCGGCATCGGTGGTCTTGAAGCGACCACTAAGATCTCTAGTATCCAGCCCGGTACTAAAGTGATTATTCTCACCGTTCATACCGACGACCCTTTCCCCAGCCGTCTGCTCAATGCGGGTGCTTCGGGTTATATCACCAAAAACTGCGCCTCCGATGAGATCATTGCATCGGTGAAGACGGTCTTTTCCGGTAAAAAACATATCAGCCCCGATATCGCGCAGAGCCTCGCACTCTCGATGCTCGATGGCGATGAGACCCCATTCTCCAAACTCTCGCAACGCGAGATGCAGGTGATGATGATGATCACCCAGGGCTACAGTATCCAGGAGACCTCGGAGAAGCTTCACCTCAGCCCGAAGACGGTTAGTACCTATCGCTATCGGCTCTACGAGAAACTAAAGGTAGAGAATGATGTGGCGTTGACCCATCTGGCGATCCGCTACGGTGTGGTCGATACCAATATGCGAGATCAGGAGAATCTCTGACCCCTGGCACACGACCGAGTGGTAAGCTTGGCAGCCTCGAAAGCTACTCAGCACACTTTGCTATGGATCAAAAACTCAGTTTCGATGTCGATTGCCGCCTCTGCCCACGCCTCAGTGAATTCCTCGACGAGGTGGGTGAAGAGTACCCCGACTACCACGCCCGACCCGTTGCACCGTTTGGTGCGAAGAATCCCGATCTACTGATTGTTGGCCTTGCGCCCGGTATGCACGGCGCCAACGCCACCGGTCGCCCTTTTACCGGCGACTATGCGGGCGTGCTGCTCTACGAGACGCTGCACCACTTCGGTTACGGCAATAGACCTGAGTCGGTCTCGGCCGATGATGGGCTGAAGCTCAAGGGGTGTCGTATTACCAATGCGGTCAAGTGCCTGCCGCCGCAGAACAAACCGCTTACCTCAGAGGTGGTCGCCTGTAGCCCCTATCTGCAGAATGAACTGAATGGTCTGAAGAAGGGGGCTGTCGTCATGGCTCTGGGTGGTGTCGCCCATAATGCGGTGTTGCGTGCACTCGGGCTGAAGGCCTCACAGCATAAGTTCGGTCACAATAATCGTTACCCGCTCGAAGGCGATCGCTGGCTGCTCGACTCCTACCACTGCAGCCGCTACAACACCCAGACTCGTCGTCTCACCCCCGAGATGTTCCGTGATGTCTTCGCCTCGGCCGATGAGCTGCTGGGTAAAAAGGGTCGTAAGCGCTGAGCCCAATACGGCATAATCGCTGCACATGAGTGAAGAGCAGAACGACAATCCCCCCTTCGATCACAAGGCGTTTCTCAAAAGCCTGACCTCGAAGCCCGGTGTCTACCGGATGCTCGACGAGGCGGGAACGGTGATTTATGTCGGCAAGGCACGCAATCTCAAGCGACGTGTCTCGAGCTACTTCAACCGCTCCGGTCAGACGATCAAGACCCACGCGATGGTGGCGCAGATCCGTGACATTGCCATCACCATCACTCACACCGAGAGTGAGGCGCTGATCCTTGAGAACACGCTGATCAAGGAGCACAAGCCGCGCTATAACGTGCTGCTGCGTGATGATAAGAGTTATCCCTATATCTATGTCTCCACCGATGAGACCTTTCCGCGCCTGACCACCCATCGCGGTGCCAAGCGCGGCAAGGGGCGCTACTTCGGTCCCTATCCCAATGCCGGTGCGGTGCGTGAGAGTCTCAATCTGTTACAGAAGCTCTTTCAGGTGCGTCAGTGCGAGCCGAGCTTCTTTGCCAACCGCACGCGTCCCTGTCTGCAGTATCAGATCAAACGCTGCACCGCTCCCTGTACCGGACTGATCGACGAGGCGGCCTATGGTGAGGATGTACGCCGTACCACGCTGTTTCTCGAGGGGCGCAATAATGAGGTGATCGACGAGCTTGTCGAACGTATGGAGGCGAGTTCACAGAAGCTGGAGTTTGAGCAGGCGGCTCACTATCGCGACCAGATCGCCAACATGCGTCGGGTGCAGGAGAAGCAGTATGTGAGCGGTGAGAGCGGCGATCTCGATGTGGTTGGTGCGGTGCTGAAGGGCGGAACCGCCTCGATACAGCTCTTCTTTATCCGCAATGGTCGTAATCTGGGCAACAAAAGCCTCTTTCCCAAGGTGCCGCCTGATGCTGATCTGCAGGAGGTGGTGGGCGCTTTCATCGCTCAGTACTACTTTGAGCGCGAAGTGCCTGCCGAGATTCTGATCAATGTCGAACCGAACGAGCATGAGCTGCTGGAGGCGGCCTTCAGCGAGCGGGCTGGACGCAAGGTGGCGATCAGCAGTCGGCTGCGCGGTGAGCGCTCACGCTGGCTGAAGATGGCCGTCGCCAATGCCGAACATGCTCTCAGCGCCCGGTTGCAGAGCCGTGCCGGTGTCTATCAGCGTTTTGAGGCGCTGCAGGAGGCGCTCAAGCTCGATGAGCTGCCGGCACGCATGGAGTGTTTTGACATTAGCCATACGATGGGCGAGGCGACCGTTGCCTCCTGTGTGGTCTTCGGTCATGAGGGGCCGATCAAGTCCGACTATCGCCGTTTTAATATCGAAGGCATCACCGGTGGTGATGACTATGCGGCGATGAACCAGGCGCTGATGCGACGCTATACCCGCTTGAAGAAGGGGGAGGGGATACTGCCCGATATCCTCTTTATCGATGGCGGCAAGGGGCAGCTGAGTGAGGCGCGTAAGGTGCTTGATGAGTTGCAGGTGGAGGGTGTGACGCTGGTCGGTGTGGCCAAGGGGCCGGAACGGCGAGCCGGTATGGAACAGCTCTTCTTGTCCGACTCCAAGGCCCCCATTATACTGCCCGATGATTCGTCGGCTCTGCACCTGGTGCAGCAGATACGGGATGAAGCCCACCGCTTTGCCATCACCGCCCACCGTCAACGCCGTGCCAAGGCACGCAAGCGTTCACCGTTGGAGGATATTGAGGGGATGGGTCCCAAGCGCCGACAGCAGTTGCTAAAACAGTTTGGTGGGCTGAGAGAGATCGCACGCGCCGGTGTCGAGGATCTTGCCAAGGTACCCAGTATCAGCAAGGCACTTGCACAACGGATATATGACCAGTTTCATAACGACAATGACTGAAAGGGCAGGGCTCAATGCCACTGAACATTCCTAATCTGCTCACGCTGCTGCGTATCGCACTGATACCGGTCTTCGTCGTGGTCTTCTATCTCCCCTATAGCTGGTCAAATGAGGTCACCACCCTGATCTTCGCCCTGGCCGGTCTTACCGACTGGCTCGATGGTTATCTGGCACGTCGCCTCAAGCAGGAGTCACCCTTCGGTGCCTTCCTCGATCCGGTCGCCGATAAGCTGATTGTTGCCGCCGCACTGGTGCTGCTGGTACAGGCACATCCCACGCCGCTGCTGGCGATCCCCGCGCTGATCATCATCGGCCGTGAGATCGCTATCTCGGCACTGCGAGAGTGGATGGCAGCGATTGGTGAACGGGTGAAGGTGGCGGTGATGATGGTCGGCAAGCTCAAGACCAGCGCCCAGATTGGGGCCATCCTGTTGCTACTCTATGGAGACTCAATCGGCCCTTTCCCCACCTACGATGCTGGCATCGTGTTGATCTATGTGGCTGCAGCACTGACGCTCTGGTCGATGATCGTCTACCTCATCAAGGCGTGGCCAATTTTACAGGGAAAAAGTTCATAATTTGGCTTGACAGATAAGCTGGCCGATGTAGAATACCGGCTCTCTTCGCGGGAATAGCTCAGTTGGTAGAGCACGACCTTGCCAAGGTCGGGGTCGCGAGTTCGAATCTCGTTTCCCGCTCCAAATACTAGACCCTGGTCGATTGACCGGGGTTTTTTATATCTGGCCGGATAGCCAAGCGGTTAGGCAGAGGATTGCAAATCCTTGTAGCCCGGTTCGACTCCGGGTCCGGCCTCCACTAAGAAGAAAGACCTAGCGTTTTCGCTAGGTCTTTTTTTGTCTGAAACTCTTGTTTCGGGAGTAGTGAAGATGGGTGGTCTCGTCCCTGAGACCGTTGATGTTACAGGCTACGGATTCGTGCTATCTCTTCGGCATGAATGCCTAAAGACTCAAGAAACTTCTGATGCTCGTCCGGCTCCATCTGCTCAAACTTCTGGTGCCATGTTCGCATCGCTGCTTCATCAAATCCTGCAGCCGACATGATTGCTACCCAACGCTCTTTAGTTACCATGTTTTCCTCCAACAATTTTGGTTCCTGCAGTAAAGCGACTATCGCCTTCTGCTGTCTCCTAAGAAGGTTGATCTCTTTTCCCAGTTCATTGAGGTGATCTCTCAAAATCTGGAATTGAGACGCTCCCTGTTTACGATCGAGCAGGTCACCTATGTTTGCGACGGGTATCCCATACGAACGGTAAGCGACAATCGCCTCCAACCGCTCAATCTCACTGTCGCCGTACCACCTGTAGCCGTTATCCGAACGATTAGCAGGCATTAGCAAGCCCTCACGCTCGTAGTACAGAATGGTCGCTCTGGAGATGCCAAACTTTCTGGCGATCTGGGTCACCGTCAACATAAAGTCACCAATTGCCGTCGAAAAACAATCATGAACCCTGATCCTATAGACGGGTCAACACCAATTTTTAAGATAAAAAAACGACGCTCGATCGCTGACCGCCATGGATAGCGAAGCGAAGGCGGTTAGTCCGCGATAGTCGACGCCGTCTGCATATTCGTAGTTGAGAGCGGGAGCGAACGACGA
>NZ_MPRL01000087.1:0-9100 GCF_002020875.1 Solemya pervernicosa gill symbiont
TTCGTCGTTCGCTCGCGCTCTCAACTACGAATAGGCAGACGGCGTCGACTATCGCGGACTAACCGCCTTCGCTTCGCTATCCATGGCGGTCAGCGGTCGATGGTATCGCCCGAACTCTGCATTACCGACAGCGGCGCCGGTGAAACGCCCTGCTCGAGACGCCCCAGATAGCTCTCGACCAGCGGCCCGACATAGGCGTTGAGCCAGGTGGCGATACCGCGCTCATACTCTCGATACTCCGGCAACACCTCGGAGGAGCGAGCGACAAACAGCGTTTCGGGCAGCGCCGCCTCAATAGCACGCTCACCGCTGTCATCGAGAAAGGAGAAGAGCAGATTGATCGCCACCGACTGCGGCTCGAGCTCCGCGACGGCCTGCTGTAGCTCGGCAAGGTCGGCCTCGGTGAGCGGCTCGATCATCTCACCCTCAGCATTAAGCCGTCCGCCGGTCTCCAGGCAGAACTCTCTTGGCACTGGCGGCGTCACCGGATCGGGCTGCAGGTTATAGAGTTCGCGCCGCGCCTGACGACCAATGGTGAGCAGATCTCGCAGCCCACGATTGGTAATAAAGAGGGTGCGCACCCCCTTCCCCTCCAGCAGTGCATTGGTCGCCACCGTCGAGCCGTGCACCACCCGCAGCTGTGCGCGGTCGAGCCCCAGCTCATCGATCCCCTGCAGGATCGCCCGCTCCGGGGCATCGGGCGTGGAGAGCACCTTGTGGACCCGCAGCTCTCCACCCACATCGACGACAAAGTCGGTGAAGGTGCCCCCGGTATCGACGCCGAGCAGCATCAAGTCTCACTCCATAAACAAGAAACATCCGATTGTTCAATGCATGCACGCAACCAAACGCACCGAAATACAATCATTACACTCTCCTTTAAACGACATCACCACTCACCAGAACATTCGTTCGCTTGCTTACCACAATTGATCAACATCAATGCCACCATCCGATGCGTGTTTTATTGTTTACACACAAGCTTGTTGCCGCTCGTCACATGTGCGCACTTGTTGCGATGGCGGCCCGCCACCCATCAGCCAAACAAAGGCACTGGGGTTAGGCGCTTACTCACAATACATCGGAGAAACACAATGAACCACACCAAAGATCCTCATGACGTAGTACTAGACGCAACTTTCGTCGGTGACAATGAGAACGACACGAACCACACCCAAGATCTGCTTGACGTAGGACTAGACGCACATTACGCCGGTAACTATAAGAAGGCACTGGTTAATTATGAGAACTTTTTTGATCACGCACTCGAAATTGACGAGGGCTACTACGGGGTACGCCTCTCATTCAACCTTGGATACTGGTCCGATCTAGCCGATGCGTACCCACCAGCACGCGACAGCTTGGAGAACAAAAAGAAAGAATCGTTCGAACTCGCCAAATCTGAAATGGAACCAGAGCGATTCCATGACTTCGTATCTATTTGCGAGCACCAGGGCAGCTCAAATGAAGTCGTCGATAACTTCAGAGTCATCGATAACAACTTTCATGGACTAGCCAAACAGTGCTTCGAGCATGCATTCCCTCATCTGGTTGATGAGGGCGCCTGGGACCTGTGCGACAACTACCTTGGTGACACACAGGACCTAAAAATAACAGTTGAAGAGCGGTTAGATAAACACAAGAGCATCATTGAAACCGAGAACGATCTATATTCTGAGGCATCCACTAAGAGCTGGAGCCACAAGGACATACTAGATTTTATCCCCAGCCTTGATGACAGCAATTCAAACACCCGTGTAAACACCATATCTACGGAGTTATATGACGCTGGAATATCCAGCTTTCAAATCACGCTGCGCGACAGCGCAACACTCAAGACTAAAACCATTCAGAAAGACCTAGCAGAACCAATCGAGGCGCACGACAAGGCATATGACGACGTTGCGATGGAAGCGTTTTTATTGAATTTGGACATACACCGCATCCTCCTTGCTCTCAAAGAACATGGTAATCGAGAAGAGCAAGTCAATATTCAAGTCGAACCCAACGAGCTTGAGGACTCAGACGAATACAAAGATTCAAGTACAGAGGAACGTTTCAATAACGTGATATCGACTCTCAAGTCAATAAATGATGGTGAAAACTCACGCATCGATAAAGTGATATCGATTCTCGAGTTCGAGTTCATAGATAAACAGAGAGATTCAGAAGCGTTTTTCGAAGAAGTGGAATTCTTCCTCACGTCTAGATATCCATATGAATCCATCAATAAATTGATATCGCATGTCGAGTCCCTAACTATAGATAAATCTTTAGCTGAGGTGACATCAGATCTCAAGCACTCAGGTAGAGATGAAGATAGATATTACGATGACATGACATCACATCTAAATATGCTATCTGCGCTCGGCATTAACGATATCCAAATAACGCTGAACAATGGCAGGAACCGAGAAAGAGCGACAACCGTTCAAGTAAGCCTCGAAGTATTTGACTTCGCGCAGTATCGGGAAAGAAATATTCTCAATTTAGAAACCTTATTCAAGGACTCTCTAGCATTAGATATTTCTCATATTCTACTGGCTCTAAAAAATTGCGGCAAACCCGATAGATACGAAGCCGTTCGAACCCACGTATTCAAACTACTCAAATCAGAAGACCTAAATGACGTGATCGACATGATCGCCATTAAAATAGCCGCCCACTGAAAACGAGGCACGCCGCCCGCTAACCGCATTGGAAGCGAGGGCGGCTGGCCTCCTATAAGCCGTACCTCCTGCACACCAGCACTTGATAGCTACGGTTTAACGCCTCAACTGATACTGCATGCGTATCCTCACGACAGAGACTCGAACACCGGTCATGCATACATAGCGAGAGATGCAACACCCACAAGTAACCAAAAAGAAGATTAAGACCATTTGTGCAGACAAATTACAGAGTGTTTGCATACTAACCAAAGAAAATAGGTGTGCCACCATGGCGGCACCAGGAGAACAACATGTCGAAAGAACTAATCATATTCTTATGCCTATTCGCTCAAGGATGCAGCACTCCATTGACAAAGGAGAAATGCGACGCAACCAACTGGCTGGATAAAGGACGGAGCGCAGCATTTTCAGGAATGGAACGCGAACAAGGTAAAGACGACATGGATGAATGCTCGTCTTTTGGTTCGAAAATTGATAGCCCTGGGTTCGACGCAGGTTATCAAGCAGGCCTCTTGGAATACTGCACAACAGAGCTAGCCTATCAATACGGATACATTGGAAGAAACTTTAATCCAGACATTTGCCCATCATCAGAATCAAAGATAACCATCGCTCATTATGCCGGCAGATTGTCCGCGATAAATTTAAGCATGAAATCACTCTTATTTCAGTTAATAAACATTAACGAAAGGTTGGCTAATACAACAAAGCCTACTTGGTCGAGAGACAAATTAATTCGCAAAATAGAGGCCATAGAGCGCGGCTTGGTAGACATCAATGTCAAACTGGCTGTAGCAGCCAGCTTTGGCAAATATTTTTCGCCTGTAACACACAAAGAGCACTTCATCCCCTACAACGCATTCAGAACAAGTCACATTACAGACAATGTGCAGCATATCTTACATCATATAAAACAAGCATCCGCTGACCTTGAGTCTAGAACTCCTTCACCAGATATTGAGATGGATACCATTAAGATATTTTTAAAAATGGAGAAAATACTGCGGCAAACACATGAAAATCTAACCGCCATTACACGGCTCCCGCCGCTAACCGACATGTCCGGTGCTGGATGAGAGCCAAGCTGATCAATAGTCTTATGTATGGGAGCACCCTGTATTTAGGGCGCCCAATACATATGTCACTTGTGTATCAGTAACGCGCGGTTGAATTCATAAACACCATACATAAGTGTTGCAAAAGCATACCACTTTCGCCTAGTATGTAGGCATGTATTTAACATAATAAAAGTGTGCGCTTTTAAACATATAGGGGGTTATTTAATTTACCTACAATATGTACGATGTATGTTTTAATTTTTTTCTTTCTACAGTGTTAGGGAGATTCATTAATAGAAGATGTGTGTGAAGTGTTTTATAGAGGATGTGTGTGAATATGTTTGAGGAGGAGAACTGTTTCATCTCAATACTAGAGAAAGCTAAAAAGAAATATGGGTCTGACAAGGCGGTTGCTGAACTGCTCGGTGTTAAGTCGCAGTATATTGCCTCGGCGAGAGCCAAAAAAGGCTCTTTTTCAACTCGACACTGCGTCGCACTGGCGAACCTACTTGATGATATAGGGCCGTACGAAATAATAGTCGCTGCGGAACGTATGCGCGCTGAAAGAAAAGGCGGTAATGGAGCTGACTCTGATTTTTGGGGGAAAGAGGCAGCCTCACTTTCTTTCAGAAAACATCAACCTTCAAGTGATCACGATAGCACATTTTCTGAAAATAATGAAAACAACAATGATACGACCATACCTTTTCAGTTGGGCGATGCTCTCGGTCTACTAGAAAGCCAACAACTAGTGTCTGCTATCACGTTTAAAATATTAAAAAAACTCGAAGAAAAAAAAAGCGACAAATAAAACCCCATCAAGTAATGCTTTGGTACTTCCTAATGCGCATATCTAAATACAAGCCTGCGGAGTCGCTATTTTTGCGAAAGCTTGTTTTGGGCATCCAAGCCCAAGCAAGCGGCAAAAGACTTAACGCGACCGTTTATGCCTGCGGCGCCCCGACCGTCCTGCATACATTGCGTAATCGTACGCTTCTCGACTCTACACAATTCCCCCGATGACTCTACGTCGACATAAAGCCGCTGCTGCATCTTCTACGTCCCTCGCGCTCGCTCTCAACTACGAATATGCAGACGGCGTCAACTATCGGGAGCTAATCCCCATCGCTTTGATCTTCAAGGCGGTCAGCCACGCACGCACGCACCACAGCTTAATGCCCCTCAACAGAAAAATCACCAACCTCATGATCAGAACCGATTTCAGATCAGCTTAGTGTATGAACGGAAAAATCCTGATCAGCGTAGAAAGCCTTACATACTTCTACGACGACAACTGCGCTATCGATGACCTCAGCTTCAAGGTGAAGCGCGGTGAGGTGCTCGGCTTTCTAGGCCCCAACGGTGCGGGCAAGTCGACCACCATGCAGATGATCACCGGCAACATCGCTCCGAGCGCCGGCGGCGTCACCATCAATGGCATCGACCTGCTGAGCGAGCCGAAGCGCGCCAAGGCCGAACTCGGTTATCTGCCGGAGCAGCCACCGCTCTATCGCGAACTGACCGTCGATGAGTATCTGCGCTATTGCGCCAAACTCAACCGCATTGCACGAGTCGAGATTGAGACTGCAATCAATCGCGCCAAGACGCGTTGCGGCCTTGTTGATGTCGGCAGCCGCCTGATCGGCAACCTCTCCAAGGGGTACCAGCAGCGCGTCGGCATCGCCCAGGCGATCATCCACAATCCGGCGGTGGTGATTCTCGATGAGCCGACCGTTGGCCTCGATCCGATCCAGATTCGCGAGATCCGCCAGCTGATCAGGGAACTCGGCAACGAGCACGGCGTAATCCTCTCCACCCACATCCTTCCCGAGGTGCAGGCAACCTGCTCGCGGGTGCAGATCATCCACCAGGGAAAACTGCTTTTCAGCGACACCATGGATGGGCTCGATGCACGCCTCAGCGAGCCGGTGCTACGGCTCAAGCTGAGCAATCCGCCGCCACTCGAGATGCTCACCGCGCTGCCGGGTATTGAATCGGCCGAGCGATCGGATGCGGGTTATATCGAACTGCGACACTCACCAGAGACCAATCCAGCCGGGGCCGTTGCCGAGGCGGCAGTCGTGAACGGCTGGGGCGTACTGGCGCTGACTCCGCACCGCAAGTCGCTAGAGCAGATCTTTGTCGAGCTGACCACCGGCGCGACCGGCGAGGAGCCCGCCGCATGATCCTCACTATCGCCGCCCGTGAGCTGCGCTCGCTGTTCCTCTCACCGCTCGCCTGGACCATCCTCGCGGTGGTGCAGTTCATCCTCGCCTGGCTCTTTCTCGGCATGGTCGACTACTACATCATTGAGGCGCAGCCACGGCTTGCCACCCTGCACGGCGCACCCGGCGTCGCCGAGCTGATCGTCGCCCCACTCTTCAGCTCCGCCGCGATCGTGCTGCTACTGGTCACCCCGCTACTGACCATGCGTCTGGTCAGCGAGGAGCGGCGCAACCGCACCCTCACACTCCTGCTCTCGGCACCGATCTCTATGAGCGAGATCATCCTCGGCAAGTACCTCGGCCTGCTCGCCTTCCTGCTGCTGATGCTCACCCTCACCGCGCTGATGCCGCTCTCACTGCTCAGCGGCGGCACGCTCGACTTCGGGCTGTTCGCCTCGGCGCTGCTCGGTCTGCTACTGCTCACCGCCGCCTTCACCGCCGCCGGGCTCTTCATGTCGACCCTTACCCAGCAACCGACCGTCGCCGGCATCAGCAGCTTCGGTCTGCTGTTGTTGCTCTGGATCATCGACCTCTCCGGTAATAGCGGCGACGAGGTAGGTAACGTCTTCAGCTACCTCTCACTACTACGCCACCACGAATCACTGCTCAAGGGTGTCTTCAACAGCAGCGACATCGTCTACTATCTGCTCTTCATCACCACCTTTCTGGTGCTCAGCATCCGCTGCCTCGATGCCGAGCGGCTGCAGCCATAGCAGGGAATCAGAATGAAACAGACCACCACGACACGGCGCATGGCACGCTTCAACCACTACCTCTTCATCGCGCTGTTTCTCACCGCGGTCGGACTGATCGCCTGGCTCAGCACCCACTACAGCTTCGAAGCGGACTGGACCCACAGCGGCCGCAACTCCCTCTCCGAGACGAGCAGCGATCTGCTCGCCACTCTCAATGCCCCCGTGAAGATCGAGGCATTTGTGCGTGAAGAGGGGGAGCTGCGTCGCCAGATCGAAAGCTTCATCGACCGCTACCAGCGCTCCAAGGGCGATATCGAAATCAGCTTCATCAACCCCGACCTCAATCCGCAACGCATGCGCGAGCTCAACCTCGGCAACGGCGCACTGCTGATCCACTATCAGGGGCGTAGCGAACAGCTGCAGGCAATTAATGAACAGAATGTAACCAACGCCCTACGTCGCCTGAGCCGCAGCGGCGATCGCTGGATCGCCTATCTTGAGGGGCATGGTGAGCGCGACCTGCGCAGCGAGGCGAACCACGCGCTGGGCAGCTTCGGCAGTGAGCTGGAGCGCAAGGGCTTTAAGCTGCAACCACTCAACCTCGCCAAGGTCGGCACCATCCCCGGTAACACTGAACTACTGGTAATCGCCAGCCCTCAGCTGGCACTGCTGGAGGGCGAGGTCGCACTGATCGAAGGTTACCTGCAGCGCGGCGGCAACCTGCTCTGGCTCACCGAACCTGGCAGCGAGTCGGGGCTTGAGGAGCTTATCAACTCACTCGGCATCACCAAACTACCCGGCACCCTGGTCGACACCAACAGCAGCAAACTCGGCATCTACAACCCAGCCATCGTGGTCGTACCCGACTACCCCTTCCACGCCGTCACCAGCAACTTCACCGCCCTGACCCTCTATCCGCAGAGCGTGGCACTGGAGTTCGAAGAGACCAACGATTGGCAGGGCAAACCGCTCATCACCACCCTCACCGGCACCTGGAATGAGACCAGTGAGATTTCTGGCGCCATCGCCATGAACGCAGAGGATGGCGAACGCGAAGGCCCCTTCAACCTCGCCCTTGCACTGACCCGCACCATGGAGGGAGAGACCACCAACGGCGAAACCACCAACCAACGCGCCATCGTCATCGGCGACGGCGACTTCCTCAGCAACAGCTACCTCGGCAACGGCGGCAACCTCGACCTCGGCCTCGCCATGGTCGAGTGGCTAAGCCACGACGACGCGCTGATCACCATCCGCAGCCGCACCGCGTCCGACACCACACTCGAACTGTCGAACACCGCGATGGCGTTGATTGGCTTTGGTTTCTTGTTTCTGGTGCCGGTTGGGATATTGAGTGCTGGTTTAGTTATCTGGATTAAGCGCCGTAAGCGATAAGTACTAACAAACAATCCAATTATCGCCCGTACGATATTGCTCCCAGGCATGTGTAGCTCTCTCTGCAGCCTCAATATAGGGCATGGTAATCTCCCCATTAATAATGCTCCTCATAAGTAGGGATTATGTCGCCTGATTCAACTTCTGAACGGGTGTAATTCCACCCAGTACCGAATGACAACGCTCATTATTGTAACTCCATAACCTTTGATTACTGTTTCTTGCGTACTGGTAGCGATAGCAGGTCTCGCTGATCCCGAACGACTCACAAGCCAGACGGATCAATACCTTTCTCTCTAGCACTGCTTGTTGTGCCATCTCCTTGCGCCGAGATGGCTTTACCACTTTTTTTCGACACCTCCTGGACGACCTCAGCCTTCAAGCGTTCTTCGGCATACATATACTTCAGTCGCCGGCTCTCTGTCTCCAGCTCTTTCACGCGCTTCATCATGAAAAAGCAATGCCACCATATTTGGAACGTCAGTTGTAAATACCCGCATCACTCATACCATGTTTTCGGCATAACTCGGCGACCGGACAGCATTTTCTACTTCCTTCGCTGACCGCTATGGATAGCGAAGCGAAGGCGGTTAGTCCGCGATAGTCGACGCCGTCTGCATATTCGTAGTTGAGAGCGCGAGCGAACGACGAAGAAGCGACTCCCCGAAAGGATGCCAATGATTTGGGAATCGCTGTAACGGTACTTTTTCATTGTGGATTCACCTGACTATCAATATATTGGAAACATCTTACTTCTGAGAATCAATGTTTTCTGGAGCCACCTTGAGCTGAGACACCCAAAACAAGCATCTACGAATATAGCAGCGCCCAGGTAAGCTGTGCGTAAAAACCTATCTTACGAGATAATTTTATGCATAAAAACACCATATTATTAGTTACCCATTGCATTGATCAGTTGAGGCTCCCCCGGTTTAACGGATGAATTAATTAAGAGACACACTTTGCCTCGTATTCTGCAGGACTTACATACCCCAAGTACGAGTGACGCCTGCGTCTGTTATAAAAGACTTCGATGTATTCAAACAGACTCTGCT
>NZ_MPRL01000088.1:0-8688 GCF_002020875.1 Solemya pervernicosa gill symbiont
TCGTCGTTCGCTCGCGCTCTCAACTACGAATAGGCAGACGGCGTCGACTATCGCGGACTAACCGCCTTCGCTTCGCTATCCATGGCGGTCAGCGATGGCGGTCAGCGATCGAGCTGTATTGTTCTGCCCGGCAGGATTTAGGGAAGGCTCGGACTGTTACGCTGAGGCTTGGGAAATGTGGCCTCTGTGGCTGGTTACATCTGGTGCAGCACTATCGTCGGTCTTGGTAGTTGTAATATCAGCAATAGTAGCACCAAGAAATAAGCTGAGAACTTCAGTTTATATTTATTTAACCGGTGTTTTTGTAGTCATTATACTTGGTATCTTCTCAGGATATTTTATTCCATGTATGGCTTATGTTGTCATGGGGTGGTTGGCAATTTTAGTTGTAGCGCGTTCAACAAACACCTCAATGGCGACAACTTTTCCGCTCCTTCGTCATTCAAAAACTGTGCATTAGACGGGCGTTGAATGTCTGTTATCAGGTGAGTAGCGACCATCAAATAGCTAATCCCTGAGGTCTGCTTCATTCGTACAGCAGACGAGTAAATCTTACGCCGACTGCCAGATCAGGTCTGAACAACCACCTTTCTAAAGAGTGTTTGTGAAAGATTTAACGTATTTTCTTCGTGTACCTTCACATCTCTTCGGCTCACGCTTTTTTCAGCTATCCGAATAGTGAGATTGTCAGTCTAGTCCAGCAGTAACAGCGCACTGCACTCAATTTCAAACGTCGTTTGCGTTATAATGACAGCACTTCTCAGCACTATCCGGTATTCCTATGGATCTCAGTCACGACCCCTTTGTCACCGCCTTTAAGGGCAACTTCAAGAGCACCATGAAGTGGGAGCAGCTCGACGCCTTTTGGGCACAGCTACGTGCCGTGGCCGACGACAGCTGGTACATCTACGCGGTCGGTGAAGCGCCACCCGAGCAGACCGTCAGTGCTGATAAGCTCATAGAGTTCATTACCGAAATCGATACGCTGCTGCGTAAGGACCATCAGGAGAGTTACTGCGCCATCGTCTATGCCGATGATCTTGAGAAGCCCAGCTACGTGAAAATCTTCGACCCCCACAACCTCGGCGTCTCCTGCGGCTTTAGCGACAATCCGCCGCTGCCGGGCTGGATTCTCTCCAGGATCAAACCCTGCGATCTCAACGTCGCCATGCCACCACCTGGTGGCAGAAGATGTTTGCCTAACGCTCGCCCGACCAGTTATAGCTACGCACCGTACCGTTCGGAGCAAAGCGCACCTGCAGCACCTTGAGGTTGGCTCGATCCATATCGGAGAGCTGACCCTTGCCGTAGAAGTAGAGCCACTCGATCAACCGTTCTCCATCGGCCTCCAGTGCAATACCACTACTGCGTGGCTCACCCAGCCAGGCACGGATATCGGCCTGGGTCGTCTCACCCTGCTTCACCCGGTCCTCAAAACTACCCAGATTAAAATCGCGTCCGACCTGCACTGAACTGCAACCCGCCAGCACCATCATCAAGACAACAGCTACCAAACCTTTCAACTCACGCCACATCGCCATCACACCCTCCCCATTACCGATTCATGTAGCCCGGATGAAGCAAAGCGCAATCCGGGAATTCGTGCAGACATAAACTTTTTAACCGCAAAGTAATAGTCATCCTCCGAATTAACTTCCCCGGATTGCGCTTTGCTCCATCCGGGCTACGGTTTTGTTGTCTATCACCTCAAGTTACAAGCTCCAATCGACGCATACGATTAACCGTTGCCGCCAACTCCTGTAATCGTGGCAGTGCCAGTGTTCCGATGATATAGGGCGTCAATGCATCGAGCCCCTGTTGCTTAATCGTATTCAGGGCTTTATCTAACATCTCATTGAGATCGAGCTGCTCGCCAACCAGCTGCTGCTCGCAGTAACTCAACAGATAACCGATGGCACGTAGTTGTCCGTTATCGACTAGCTGTTCGACACGAGTCAGGTCGATCTCCTCTTCGCCATAGCGCAGACTCCGCACACCATAGGGCTGAATCTTCTCGCGTCCCTGTCGATTGTGCGGCGACAGTGACGCTCGTGTAGTGATTCGTGGTGAGCGTTGTTTGATTGGTAGTACCTCACCTTCGGTTTCGACCATCTCCACCGCCAGCGCCCTGGCATCGCCGGTGACATCACGCACCCGATAGTTATCCATCATGATGACGCGATCAGCGACACTGAAAAAGTCACCCGAGCCGCCCATCACCAGCACCACCGAGACGCCATTCTGCTGATAGAGATCTCGAATACGCTGCACCAGTGGCGTGATCGGTTCACGCTCCTTGGCGACCAGCGCCTGCATGCGCCGATCACGAATCATGAAGTTAGTGGCGGAGGTGTCCTCATCGATCAGCAGTGTTGAACAGTCGGTAGCCAACGCCTCCATAATCGCTGCCGCCTGAGAAGTACTGCCGCTACCATTGGCGGTGGTGAAACGCGCCGTATCCTTGCCCTGCGGCAGGTTGTTGATGAAGGGGGAGATATCGACACCGGTGATCGCCCGTCCATCCTCGGCACGCACCTTTACCGCATCGGCACGGCTCACTACCCGCTCGCGACCGTCACCGGGAATATGGTTATAGACACCGCGCTCAATCGCATGCAGCAGGGTCGATTTACCGTGGAAGCCACCGCCAACGATCAGCGTTACCCCCTCAGCAATGCCCATACCCACGATATCGGCTCCGTGGGGACGTGAGAGTGCCACGCGCATCGAATCGGGCGCCTCAAACAGCACCGCCTCCTCAAGCGGACGGTCATCGACACCTGTAGCACGCGGCAACCTCGAACCTTCGGCAACAAAGGCAACCAACCCCTTCTCGACAAGTTGATCTCGTAACGCCTGCTGATCCTCGACGCTATCGACATGCTGCTCAACAATCTCAAGCCTACCAAGCAGTGAGAAGAGTCCAGTCTCGACGACCTTTGGCAGCTCCTCGAAGAGCATCACCTGCGCCTCGCGTCCGTTCACGCGACGAGCATCGGCAGGCAGTGCCAGCTGGAACCTGACCTCTACGCTCCCCGCTCTCACCAGCACCGCATTCCGCTGCAGCACCTGTTGCCCGTAAGAGGCGATGGCGACCTCACCGCTACGTCCCGAGCCACGATGTCCCTTCACATGGTCTTTTATCGCTTCAGCAAAATGACGCCCCAGATAGTCCTCCAGAGCAATCGTACGGATGGCATTACTAAAGAGTCCGGCGGGGAGCGACATCTCATCTGCTTCAATCAGGATGCGACAGCGTGACGGTTCGGCGAAGGGGTCGCCCTGCACATGGTCAATGAATAGCTGGTAACGGGGAAAGGAGTAACATCCCTGCAACGACTTGTAGGCCTTGTAGCCACGTTGGTCGATCTCTTTGAGCTGCGTCTCTAGCTGTTGCATGCCTCTCGCCCTGCAGGATGTCGGTGGATATTTCCTCACATATTAGCAGCCAATGGGATCATAAAACCGCTCGCCGAAGTGTTACGTTAAGTAACAACTCCTGATAAGCTAGCGCCATGGATAGCCCCCCCGAAAATGAGCAGACGA
This sequence comes from Solemya pervernicosa gill symbiont, assembly GCF_002020875.1. Taxonomy (NCBI): domain Bacteria; kingdom Pseudomonadati; phylum Pseudomonadota; class Gammaproteobacteria; species Solemya pervernicosa gill symbiont. Next base: position 3,547 of record NZ_MPRL01000088.1, read on the forward strand.
TCGACCGTGTCGTCATCATCTTTCTCTTCGTCCTCTTTCTGCTCATCTCGCCACTGCGTGATATCTGGGCGGCTGACGACAACCCCTGGTACGTCCCCTATCTGATCTGGCTGGCGATCATTTTTTTCGCCTACCGTCTGCAACGCAGGATGAGACGCGATGACCTTTGAGCTGTGGCAGCTCTTTCTGCTGATTGTCGCCTACCTGTTTATCCTGTTCGTCATTGCCTACAGCGCCGAACAGGGGTGGTTGCCGAGTCGCATCGCCAAGCATCCGCTCACCTACATCCTCTCGCTCGGTGTCTACGCTACCTCGTGGAGCTTCTACGGCAGCGTCGGCTTTGCCCACCAGCAGGGCTATAACTTTCTCACCATCTATATCGGTGTCACCCTCGCCTTTCTGCTCACCCCGATCCTACTGCGACCGATCCTCAACCTCTGTCGCGAATACCAGCTCACCTCGCTGGCCGATCTGTTCGCCTTTCGCTACCAGAGTCAGCTCGCCGGAGTGCTGGTCACCCTCTTCATGCTCACCGGCACCCTCCCCTACATCGCCCTGCAGGTACGTGCTGTCACCGAGTCGCTACAGGTCTTGAGCAATGAATCGACGCCGGTACTGATCGCCCCGATCTTCTGCGCCACCATGATCCTCTTCGCCGTGCTGTTCGGCGCACGCCACTTCTCCTCACGCGAGAAACACGAGGGGCTGGTGGTGGCGATCGCTTTCGAATCGCTGATCAAGCTGACTGCGCTGCTGGCAGTCGGACTGTTTGCCATCTTCGGCGTCTTCGACGGTTTCGAAGGGATGCAGCAGTGGCTGAATCGCAATCCACAGGCGCTCGAATCGCTCTACGCTCCGGTTCGTGAAGGGCCTTGGGGAACACTGTTGCTGCTCTCCTTCGCCGCCGCCTTCCTGCTGCCGCGCCAGTTTCACATGATCTTCACCGAGAACATCGAGCCACGCACACTCTGTAGCGCCAGCTGGGGCTTCCCGCTCTTTCTACTGCTTCTTAACCTTGCCATTCCACCGATCCTCTGGGCGGGACTACAGACCAGCCCCGACAGCTCGGCCGACTTCTACGTGTTGGCGATCACCCTCGAGAGCGGCAGCAAGTTTCTACCCATCCTCGCCTTCATCGGTGGTGTCTCCGCGGCCAGCGCGATGATCATCGTCACCACCCTGGCGCTGGCAGCGATGTGTATGAACCACCTGGTGCTACCCGCCAGTTTCCCGCCGCGTCTCTCACCCAACATGGATATCTACCGCTGGCTGCTGTGGGGGCGTCGTTTCCTGATCGCCGCCATCATCCTTACGGGTTTCGGTTTCTACCTGTTGCTAGAACGCAATCAGGGGCTGGTGCAGCTCGGCTTGATCTCCTTTATCGCCGTGGCGCAGTTCCTTCCCGGCATCGTCGGCCTCTTCTACTGGCGTCGCGCCACCCGTGATGGCTTTATCGCCGGTCTGCTCGGCGGCGGCCTGATCTGGGCCTACACCCTGCTGCTGCCGCTACTGGAGCGCTCTGGACTGCTCGAATCCTCCGGTGGCTTCACCCTGCCACAACCCGGCAGCGACCCCTGGAGCGGTCCCACCTTCTGGTCACTGACCATCAATACCGGGCTGTTTGTCTTCGTCTCACTCATCACCCGCTCCAGCGCCAAAGAGCGCGAGGCGGCTCAGGCTTGCTGCAAGAAGAGCCTCGCACCGCCCACTGGTGTGCTGCTGGCCGACTCGGTCAAAGAGGTTGAGCAGCAGCTGGCCCGTATCACCGGCGCGGAGATGGCCAAACATGAGGTCGACCGTGCCCTCACCGACCTGGGCCTGATCCACTCCGAGCTACACCGTGCTGATCTGCGCCGCCTGCGTGAGCGCATTGAGCGCAACCTCTCCGGTCTGGTCGGCCCACTGCTGGCACGCATGATTGTCGATGACCAACTGCAGATGGAGCCCCACACCCGCACGACGTTGGCCGATAGTGTGCAGTTCATCGAGGAGCAGCTGGGCGAGTCGAAGATGAAGCTGCAGGGGCTTGCCGCCGAACTCGATGGACTGCGCCGTTACCACCGGCAGGTACTGCAGGATCTACCGCTCGGGGTCTGTTCAATCGGTCCCGACATGAGCGTGATCAACTGGAACATAGAGATGAGCAAGCTCTCCGGTCTCTCCTCCTCGGGACTGGTCGGCGAATCGCTGCTGTCACTACCGGAACCTTGGTCGGGATTATTTGAGACCTTCCTGCAGAACCCCGAGCCACAGCTGCGTAAGGTGAAGCTGAGGATTGATGGCCAGCCGCGCCTGTTCAATCTGCACAAGGCGGCCATCGATGATCCGGGCCTGCACAAGGAGAGCGGCAGCGGTGGCACCGTTATTCTGCTCGAGGATCTAACCGAGATTCATCAGCTCGAGGGGGAACTGGTCCACAGCGAACGGCTCGCCTCGATCGGTCGTCTCGCTGCCGGTGTGGCACACGAGATCGGCAATCCGGTCACCGGTATCGCCAGCCTCAGCCAGAACATGATGCACGACATTGATGATCACGAATTTCAGCGCGAGGGGTTGGAGCTGATCCTGCAGCAGACCGGGCGTATCGCCAATATCGTGCAATCGCTGGTCAACTTCAGCCACGGCGGCACAGTGGATGATTTTGTCGCCACCGATATTGAGCTCTGTGACGCCATTGAAGAGGCGGTGCGACTGGTACAGCTCAGCCACGAGGGCAAGCAGCTCCACTATAACAACCACTGCCAGCGCGCCCTGACCATCAACGGTGACCGCCAGCGCATCACCCAGGTCTTCGTCAATCTGCTTAGTAACGCCTGCGACGCCTCGCAGCCGGGCGACACCATTAGCATCGACTACCAGATCGATGGCAGTTACATCGTTATCGAGCTGAGCGACCAGGGTCACGGCATCCCCGACGAGCTGGCAGAGAAGATTTTCGAGCCCTTCTTCACCACCAAGCAACCGGGCGAAGGGACTGGCCTGGGTCTACCGCTGGTCTACAGCATCGTGCAGGAGCACTCCGGCACCATTACTCTCAGCAAGAGCAACAGCAGCGGTAGTCTCTTTACCATTCGCCTACCGCGCGTTGAGCGCCCATCAGCCGATCACGAACCACAGGAGTAACCATGTATCAGATCCTGGTCATCGAAGATGAGGTACTGATTCGCCAATCACTCAATCGGTTGCTGGAACGCCACGACTACAAGGTCAGTGACGCCAGCTCAATCGATGAGGCGACGGCTAACAACACCCTTAACGATTTCGATCTAATCATCTCCGACCTGCGACTGCCAGGTGCCCCCGGTACTGATGTGCTCGGTATGGTCGAGAACGTACCGGTGGTGATCATGACCAGTTACGCCAGCGTGCGTTCAGCGGTCGAGGCGATGAAGCTCGGTGCGGTCGATTACATCGCCAAACCCTTTGATCACGACGAGCTGCTACTCACCATCGAGCGGGTACTGAAGCAGCGCACCCTGAAACGCCAGAATGCGGCACTGAAAAGCGACCTCTCCCACTGCTATCCCGTCGGCGGCATGATCGGCAGCTGTGAGGCGATGCAGGGGGTGTTTGAACGCATCAAGCGCGTCTCCCCCACCGACACCACCGTACTGGTACTCGGTGAGTCGGGCACCGGCAAGGAGCTGGTCGCACGCGCCGTACACGAGAACAGCACTCGTAGCGAAGCACCGATCATCACCGTTAACTGTGCCGCCATACCCGAGAACCTGATCGAATCAGAACTCTTCGGTCATGAAAAAGGGGCCTTCACTGGCGCAACCGATACCCACCACGGGCTGGTTGAAGCGGCCAACGGTGGCACCCTGTTCCTTGATGAGATCGGTGAGCTGCCGATGGAAGCCCAGGCCAGACTACTGCGTGTTCTGCAGGAGGGTGAGATTCGTCGGGTCGGTGCGACCCAGTCGCGCAACGTCGATGTACGCCTGATCGCTGCAACACATAGGGATCTGCAGCAGCAGGTGGATGACGGCAATTTCAGAAGTGACCTCTACTTCCGTCTGCATGTAATGGAGATCGAACTACCGGCGCTACGAGAACGCAGCAGCGATATCAACGAACTCGCTACCCGACTGCTGGAGAAGAGCTGCCAACGTCTCAACCGACCACAAATGCAGATGACCAGCGATGCTCTCGATGCAATGAACGGTTACCAGTGGCCCGGCAACGTGAGAGAGATGGAGAACGCCATCGAACGCGCTGTGATTCTCGCAGATGGCGAGGAGATCAACGCAGAGGCACTAGGCCTGGGCAATAGCGGCACTCAGAAACCACAGACCACCAAGGCAGATGACCTCTCCCTCGACGACTACTTCATCCAGTTCGTGCAGAGCCACGAGGGAAAAATGACCGAGACCGATCTGTCCAAGCAGTTGGGTATCAGTCGTAAAACACTTTGGGAGAGACGCCAGCGGTTGGGGATACCCAAGCAGCGCTAACTCATGAATAGCGTTATAAGTTGTTGCCAGATCTATCGGGGACACCTCATTGCCCCCCCCACTGATTGCTACTCCGCGGCAGGAATAGCTCCAAGCTGTTGCATCAAACCGAACATATCGAGACTAGACCAGTGCTCTACAATTTTCCCGTCCTCAAAGCGGTCAATGAGGACAGCTTCAAACTCTACCTTCTTGCCAGTTGGGGGAACGCCCTGGAAATCACCTTTGTGAGTACCACAGAAGCTAACACGGCTCACAACCTTCTCTCCTTCAGCTATCTGATCATTAAATATTTGGCGGAGATCGGGGAAGGCAGAATAGAATGCGACAACCAACTCTTTTACCTGATCACGACTTAGTGGAGGTACCCCAGGAAAATTCATTACCACCTGTGGCGCAACAAACTCCTCCATTCCAGCCCCATGCCCTTCATCCATTGTTTCACGGAAACGGCGAGCCAGAGCCTTATTTTCTTCTGTTGACATAGCTTATCCTAATAACATGTGGTTTCACTTTACGGTTATTTATCTACTCACGATTTAGTTAGATCCTACGCCAAATTATTTTCTTAACAAAAAACAAACCAACGCTGACCGCCATGGATAGCGAAGCGAAGGCGGTTAGTCCGCGATAGTCGACGCCGTCTGCCTATTCGTAGTTGAGAGCGTGAGCGAACGACGGAGAA
>NZ_MPRL01000089.1:0-8654 GCF_002020875.1 Solemya pervernicosa gill symbiont
CGTCGTTCGCTCGCGCTCTCAACTACGAATAGGCAGACGGCGTCGACTATCGCGGACTAACCGCCTTCGCTTCGCTATCCATGGCGGTCAGCGGATGAGTTTCACATCCGCGGGGACACAGCTACAAACGAACTCATAAAACTCGCCAACTTCACACCGGACATGCAAATTCTCGATGTTGGCTGTGGCGTTGGCGGCTCAACACGGCGCCTGTCACATGAAACAGGATGCTACGTAACCGGCATAGATTTGAGCGATGAATATATTGATGCCGCCGAAAGATTGACCGACCTACTAAAAATGCAGGATCGCGTTAAGTTCGAAGCCGCAAGCGCGCTCGACTTACCATTTGACGACAACACCTTTGATGGTGCCTGGTCGATTCAGATGAATATGAACGTCGAAGACAAGCTTGGCTGGTTAAAAGAAGTATTCCGCGCCATCAAACCAGGCGGTCGAGCTGTTCTGTATGAAGTATGTGGCCACAAAAACACACCTGTCTATTTTCCAGTGCCGTGGGCACAGGACAGCTCCATGAGTTTTCTGTACCACCAGAGCCATTTCGGGAAGTTATTACATCGGCCGGATTCGATATCGAGGTCTGGAATGACAAGACCGATCTGTCAAAGGAGGCATTTTCACAAATGGCAGAACCAACGGGTGAGCCAAACCTACCGGAACTCGGAGTACATATGCTGGTCGGAAACGACATACTAACTAAAGCATACAACCTTCATCGCAACCTTGATGATGAACGAGTCAGCTTGATTGAGACCGTCGCCGTTAAATCACGGGCGCAGAGCTCTTGATAGATTTCCAATACTTATTCTTTCGTCAATAACACTCAATAAGCACCCATGAAAACAAAACTAATATCATTTGCCATACTCTCAGCATTTCTAGCTGGGTCATTAACAACTTACATCCATGGGCGATCTTTCTGGGCTCCTATATACCAGAAAATTGTTGGCAAACGATCCACGGCTGACGTAATTACCATATATGGTGATCACGCCAGAAATAGAATGCGGCCATTTTTTGAACAGGCAAACATCAGCTATCCACCTCAATCCATCACATTTTTAGCTATCAAAGAGACAGAACAATTGGAAATTTGGGCTGAGACAAACGAAGGCCCAAGATTTATTAGAAGCTATCAAATAGAAGCAATGAGTGGCGAACCCGGTCCCAAACTGAAAGAAGGCGATCGGCAGGTGCCAGAAGGCGTCTATCTGATTGAGTATCTAAACCCAAATAGCGCCTACCATTTATCAATGAAACTGGATTACCCGAATCCTTTTGATTTGAAGCATGCTACTGCCGAAGGTAGAACTCAGCCTGGCTCAAATATATTTATTCACGGGAAAGCCGTCTCAATTGGCTGTCTTGCTATGGGTGACCAAACCATTGAAGAACTGTTTGTTCTCACCTCAGACATTGGAAAAGCCAACATTCAGATTGCCATTGCACCCAACGATCCTCGAGTCTCCCCTCTTCCTACCTCAGTAAGTTTAGGCTGGATATCAGAACTACACTCCACTCTCAACAGTTACTTTTCCAGATATACGAAGACACTCAATTAGCAACAGTACTTGACAGACCAAGACTTTGATCTTCATACCCTTCGATGCAGAGCGAGAAATAAAGGGGACAGAAAACTTGATCGCAATACTTAATTGACTCACAACTTCGGCACAGCCCACCTAACTTTTATTATCTTCATCGGCTCTGACCTCCTCCCTCCACATCACCGAGCATCGGATCGATTTCAGAATTGAGTGAGTAGCTGCCTGAGCGTAGCGAGTTTCTGCTTACGCCTGAATTCGTGATAAGTGATGGAACCCAAAGGGTGATGTGGTGGGGTGATGGTTTTGTGTGATTTTGCCGAATCAAAAGCACCACGCCGCGCGGGTTCGCGAACCCGCATTAAATACCGTCGCGTCAGCGACACAGTACAGACAAATTCAAGCAACCAGAGTGTTTACTTGCTCCCGGATTCCGTTCCACTCCATCCGGGCTACACATATCAATAACAATTCACACCAACACTACGAGCCCTTCCGACTCTCCGGACTCTTCTGATAGTCCAACAACTTGTTAGCAAAATACCGATCTCCCAACTCTGGATCGATGGGATTACCCTCCATATCGACCAGTGGCAGATCGAACTCATTCCAACCACGCAGACCGGTCTTCAGTGAGGTAACGTGTTTGTAGCCCATCTGCATCAGGGTGTAGGCGGCAAACACACTGCGACTACCTGATCGACAGACCACCACGATCTGTCGGTCTCGCGCCTCGACCAGCTCCGGCTCGGTCTCTTCATGATCCCACTCCACTGCCGTCTCAAGAATGCCTCGCGGCACATGCAGAGAACCATCTATCTTCATTGTGTCGTATTCCTGATTTTCACGTACATCCAGGAATAGCAGATCGTCACCCGCCTCCACTCTCTCAGCCACATCCCAGGGAAAACACTCCTTAATGTGCGGTGAGATTTCTTCGACAAAGTCTTTATAGGTACGACGTTTCATAGCTACTCGGAGTATTTTGTATGCAGAACATTATTGTAAGTCATTTAGAAGCCGGGCAGATCATTATCTCATCTCTGCACATCCTTACAATCGAGGAACAACAGCGAAAAAGGGCGCCTGGTTCTCACCAGACACCCTTTTCAATTTTCTACAATCCTCTCGACCGGAGCCGTGCGGCTCATCTGCAAACCGTATATGAACAGTGTAGTGATCAATATTCCAAATAAACAAACATTAGACCTGACACCAATTCTTCCAATTTCCTGACAGAGCTAACTAACCAGAAGTTTCACGATTAGAGAGCTCATCGAGTGCATCATTAATTCGGTACTCTGCGCTCAGCGCCACCTGGTTATGCAAAACACCCACAACAAATAGCGGCAACATGAACATCATCATCCAGATAACGATCTGCTGCTCCATATCTTTCTTTCTGCTGTCGGAGAAGTCGAACAGTGTCACCTGCCTATCCCTGATATCATATTTGGTGTAAAACGCATCTCGTGACATCGTCTCGCGGTCCTTTAAAATCGCCTCAAAATCCCCGAGGTAACGTCCGCGAAAGTCTCCCCGATCATCCAGCGCCTCTAACACCATGGTACCGAATGATGTTGTGGCAAATCGTGCCGCATTAACCCCTACACTCTCCATTGTTCCCGCTGTGAAGGTCCAACTGAACTTCTCAGCGAAGAGCGCGTTATCAATCAGTTTAATTGTGGGGAGATAAGCGAAAGCGACCAATACGACAAACACTAACGTCAGAACCTTGAGCCGAACTCCATTCGTGCGAAAGTCGCTTTTACCGAAGTTACCAAAAAGCTTGAACAGCATGGAAAAGAGATTCAGCACCGGTAGCGCTGCCAGTAACGCAAAGAATGAGACGAAAACGCGCGTAAAGAAACGCCCCATCATGCCTGGAGTCTTGTTGCCCTTGATTCTCCAGTAGTAGCCGGTGTTTCGATTAACAAAGCGGTAGGTCTGGACACTTCTCTTGCCCGATATCAGTGATACCTGACGGCCTTCAAGCACATCAAGATTGGAGTTATTGAACTGATAGCTTTCTTCACGCCCGGCTTCATCCTTGACCCAGATCTTTTGTACCTGATGATGTCTAACGCTGCTGGTAACGGGGGGTAGTTGATGTATGTGCAACGCCGTTGGTTACGGTGGTATGTGAGCCACCCCCTGAGACTTCTGTTGAGCTATAACGCTGATCTTCAAATCCGTTAACAACGCCGCGAATAACGGCCGCCTGTTTTTCCACACCCATAACAACATCCCTTTTTTATTTTATTATTGGATGACAATATAACAGATGCAACTCGGTCGTTTCGAACCATAAAACTGATCGATATCAACAAAAGAACTGTAATCATCCAAATGACAATTGCTTATCTTCTGAGGAAACACAACCCTCAATAACAAACGCCATTAGCCCAACCAACTTGATTCACCCCTATACTTTTCATCGCTTTTATTCTTAGCTAAAACTCACCCAACACAACTGCAATCCAAATAAAAAGGGCACCCTACTCACGAAGGGCGCCCCTCTTTCTATATTAACAGCGAGCCATCCGGCAATGCCGAGTGGATCACCTACTCAACTATCGAGCAATTTCAAACACCACACGACGGTTCATCATACGACCTTCGGCGTTATCGTTGCTGGCAACCGGATCGCTCTCACCCATACCTTTGCTGGTGAGCAGACTGCCAGAGACACCCGTACCGGTCAGGTAACGAGCGACTGATGCAGCGCGGCGCTCAGAGAGCCCCATGTTGTAGGCGGCACTACCCATGCTGTCGGTGTGGCCGATCACCTTCACACCGGTTACATCGGGACGCCCCTTGAGAACATCGGCAAGCTTTTCGAGCACAAGCTTCGACTCGGGCTTCAGCTCGGCCGAGTTGGTCTCGAACAGCACGTTGTTGAGCACGATCTCGAACATGCAGCCGTCGCTATCAACCTTGGCACCCTTCGGTGTGCCGGGGCACTTGTCCATGTAGTCATAGACACCGTCGCCATCGCTATCGAGGGGGCAACCCTTGCCATCAACTGCCGCTCCCGCCGGTGTTCCCGGGCACTTGTCCATGTAGTCGTAGACACCATCACCATCACTATCAAGAGGGCAACCGCTGGTATCGACCTTCACGCCCCTTGGGGTATTGGGGCACTTGTCGTGCATATCGACTACGCCATCCCCATCGCTATCGAGCGGACAGCCAACAGCATCGACGGCCACACCCTTGGGTGTGTCGGGGCAGCGATCCTTGTCATCGAGCACACCGTCACCATCACTATCGAGTACCGCGCCACACGGCACGTGTCGGCGGGATACCGTACTGGGTCTTCCAGCACTCGCCGTAGGCGTTCATTGGGATCACTCCACGACTATCTTTGGAGTAGCGATCTACCGCCTGAGCGGAGAATGAACAGATGGCGAGCAGCAAGCCACCGACCACTCCGTATGCAAACTTGTTTGCCTGTTTATTCATTATTTGTCCCCTTCAAGTCTGATTTGAGTCTGAGATACTCAATTTCAATTATTCAATTCGTTATCACTTCTCTGGTATGTCCACGCCACCGACGCAATATACGTAGCCACGTTCTCAATATAGTCCTATTTTTCAGAACTATTTCCCAAGCCCAGATAAGGATTCGTTTAGCCTAGCCAGAAACTTAACTTATCAAGGGCTATTACCGATATCCTCACCTCGATTGCGGTCAAATTCATCTCTCCTCTCTTCATTTAATATCAATTAAGTGGAATCGGACTCAGTAATGTCAGATAGTGTCACACAAGCCGAGCTAAAGAGTATTAAGCTTGGTGCCGTTATAAATATGGCCTGATAAAACTTCTTGCGAAGTAACAACCTATTTAAAGGACTCAGAACATGAACTTTCTCAACAACATGACGATTAAGGTTCGCCTCATCTTCCTGGTCTCTGTCGCCAGCATATTAATGGTCATTATCGGTGCCATGGGTCTCAATGGCATGACCAGTCTCGAGACCTCGATGAAGAGCGTCTATGCCGACCGTCTGATCCCCACCGGCCAGCTGAGCAAGATCATCGGCTACATGCGCGATAATCGCACCCAGCTTTTCACCGCGCTGCAACACGACAGTAACAATGAGTTCTCCACCATGCATAACCATCAGGTAACAATGCATACCGATATCGTGACTGCGAACATTGGGAAGATCTCCACACTCTGGGATGCCTATATGGCCACCTACCTAACCCCCGAGGAGAAGGTGCTGGCCGATGAGTTTGGCAAAACACGAAAAGCATTTGTTAAGGAGGGTCTGATCCCAGCCCGTGATGCACTGCTCAAAGGTCAGTACCGCGAGAGCAATATCATTCTGCTGCAGAAGGTCAACACCCTCTTTGTCCCTGCCAACGCTTCCGCCGAGAAATTGCTGCAGCTGCAGCTCGATGTCGCAGAGCAACTGCAGAGCGAAGCCGAGGCCAACTACAACACCACCTTTACCGTCTATCTGGTGCTGATGATTGGTGGTATCGGCCTACTGACCGTTCTCGCCATCATGACCATCACCGGCATTAGCGGTGCAGTACGAGATCTGGAAGAAGCCTCCAATGGCCTCGCGGCCGGCGACCTCAATGCCCGCAGCAGCTACAAAGGCAAGGATGAGCTGGGCCGCGTTGCAGCCGCCTTCAATATGATGGGTGAGAAGTTCCATAACGTTATCCAGGATCTCTCAGGGGCTACCAGTCAGCTTGCATCGGCCGCTGAAGAGACCTCAGCGATCACCGACCAGACCTCGCAGGGCATCACCCGCCAGCAGGCCGAGACCGAGCAGGTTGCTACCGCGATGAACGAGATGAACGCTACCGTGCATGAGGTTGCACAGAACGCCGCACTCGCTGCCGAATCGGCACGACAGGCTGATGAGGCTTCTAACCGTGGCAAACAGGTGGTGGAGCACACTATCGATGTGATCAACACACTCGCCTCTGAGGTTGAGCACGCAGCCAGCGTCATTCACACCCTGGAGCAGGAGAGCGCCGATATCGGTACCGTACTCGACGTTATCCGCGGCATCGCCGAGCAGACCAACCTGCTGGCGCTCAACGCGGCCATTGAGGCGGCACGTGCCGGTGAGCAGGGTCGTGGTTTCGCAGTGGTCGCCGATGAGGTTCGCTCACTCGCCAGCCGTACCCAGACCTCGACTCAGGAGATCGACGAGATGATCTCTCGTCTGCAGTCGGGTGCTGCCGATGCGGTTAAGGCGATGGAGTCGAGCAGCAATCAGGCCCAGGCCGGTGTTGAACAGGCTGCCGAGGCAGGTTCATCACTCGATGCAATCACCAATGCCGTGGCACAGATCAACGATATGAACACCCAGATCGCCAGTGCCGGTGAGGAGCAGAGTGCTGTGGCCGAGGAGATCAACCGCAACATCGTCACCATCAGCTCGGTGGCCGATGAGACGGCGGGCGGTGCGGTACAGACCTCTAACGCCAGCGCCGAGGTAGCTCGTCTCTCCGAGCAGCTGCAGGCCCTGGTACAACAGTTCCGCATCTAGGCAACACACAGCAACGCAAAAAAGGGCAGCCAGTGGCTGCCCTTTTTTAATGCAAAACCTTTATTCTTTCGCTTCGATTCGTGGCGTAATCCAGAGCGCTGTGACTGGGTAGCTGCCAAACAGTCGCTCCACCCGTAGCTCCAGCTGCAACGCGCGACCGCGCCAGGGTGAGAGATCGACATCAAGCCGTATCACTCTTTTACCGCTCAGCTGCTGTTGCTTGAGCAACCGCTCACTACCATCAACTATCGCCAGCACAGAATATCGTAAGGTTGCTCGATCCGGCGCACCGTGCATCAGCGCCAGTTCGGCACGCAGATGCGCGTTCTCTGGCAATCTTGGTAGATCAAAACGCCCACCGACATAATCACGACCACGCCAGTCGGGACGTACCGCGATGACCTGCCGCCCCCAACGACCATTGGCAAGTCGTACACTGCCAAGCCCCTGAGCCATAGCCCTCTTGGCGACCCGCGCCGAACCAAAGCGCACCCTCCCTGTAACACTCTGCCACTGCGCACTACGTGCCGTGGCATAGAGATCAACACCGGCACTCAGCTGCTGCCCTGTACAGCGCCCCATACCGACCGGGGTACCGTCACTACAGCGCATCGTCTCCGCCACGCTGGGAAGCGTTGCGACACTCAACAGCAAAAGACCGGTCAGTTTCATTGCAACGCTCAAGAGAATCTCCCGTAAAGGCTCACCCTAACTGTGGACCCTGTTTGATCTGCTTTAGTTCGCACCGAACTAACCTCGACTCCGTGGTTTGGCCCGCGCCGTCGGTGGAGCGTTCCACGGGTCGTCGGGCCAGGGGTGATTTGTAACAAATATGTGGTGCCTCGTTGACAGTATGATTGTTCGCTTTAAAAGCCTATAAAATAGAGGATGATCAGATTTTCATCCATTAGGAGAGCTGACTGTCAACAATGTTGCAATCGGTTGACACTTTTGTAAATGAGTTTTAGAGCTGTTGACGAGTAAAAAGAGCTGACCACCTCTGTAGTGACGACGACAAAAGAACTGGACGGTGTAGATCGGGTGTTGGACACACTTCGCCAATGAGGATGGTCAGTTAAGTCAATCAATTGGTCAACTATGCGACCGTAGAAAACCTCATGGCTTAGCCAAGTTATCGTCTGCTACTCCCCTAGGATGAGACACTCAACGGCCAAAGCAAGCGATGGAGAAACCGTCCGCATTGGCTACTTTGCTAGGCTCTCCATGAGCTCATTACCATTTCGGCGCGATAACTACTAGATGCATTAGCAATCCATCTGCGCAAACACTGTTTAACATTTACAGTGAGATCATCAGGTGGAATATGCTCACCAATCATACCCCGCAGATAAACATCTTTTCGACCGTTGTTACCATTATGCCCCTTGGCTCCTAGACGCCGCATAATGCTTTCTCGACTTGGCGAGTCAGTCCACCGGCATTCTGTAACCAGTATTTGCAAAAGATTCTCTCCGGGGAGTCGCTATTTTTGCGGAAGCTTGTTTTGGGCATCCAAGCCCAAGCAAGCGGCAAATACTTAACGCGACCGTTTATGCCTACGGCGCCCCG